>DATLNY010000108.1:0-2655 GCA_035536495.1 Candidatus Saccharimonadia bacterium
CTTCGGATTGAGGATGCGACCCGCCGCGCAGACGGCCAGCATGCGGCGCACGCGGACCTCCGCGGTCGCCACGTCGACGCCGACTTCGCAGAAGTGTGCGCCGAAGGTCGATTGCTGGAATGCCTTCGCGAAGTCGCCGAACTCGATGACGTCCTCGGCGACGAGTCCCGAGCTGCCGGCGACCTCGCCGAGGGCGATCGACTTGCCGTTCGCGCGGATCTCGCCGCCGGCGAATTCCGCTTGGGCGACGCCGAAGCCCGCCTTCTGCGCGACGAGCTCGCGCAGCTTCATGCATGCGGCATAGACGCCCGACGACGCGCTGTTGCCGCCCCACTGCCCGCCCGAGCCCGATGAGACCGGGAAGCTCGAGTCGCCTAGCCGCACGACGACCCGATCGAGCGGCACGCCGAGCGTCTCGGCCGCGGTCTGCGCGATGACCGTGTAGCTGCCGGTGCCGATGTCGGTCATGTCGGTCTCGACCGTCACGATGCCGCGCTTGTCGAGGCGCACGCGCGCGGCCGACTTCATGACGAGGTTGTCGCGGAACGCCGAGGCGACGCCGAGGCCGACGAGCATGCGCCCATCGCGCACCTGCGCGGGCTTCGCGTTGCGCTTGTCCCAGCCGAAGCGCTTCGCGCCTTCGCGGAAACACTCGACGAGGCGGCGCTGCGAGAACGGCGTGTTCTTCGGCGGCGTGTCGTTCGCGACCTTCGACTGCGGATCGGTCGACGCGGGCTTCGCCGGCACGTCGGGCACGACCTGCGTGTCGTTGAGGATGCGGAACTCGATCGGATCCATGCCGAGCTTCTCGGCGATCTCGTCGATCGCGATTTCGAGCGCCGCGAGTCCGGGCGCCTCGTTCGGCGCGCGCATCGCGTTGGCTTCGGGCAGGTCGAGCACCGACATCCTGTTCGACGTCATGCGGTTCGCGCCCGCGTAGAGCGCGCGCGTCTGGATCGCGGCCGCTTCGGGTCCGCCGTTGGGCTGATTGCCGGACCAGCTTTCGTGCGCGATCGCGGTGATCCTGCCGTCCTTGCCGGCGCCGATGCGGATGCGCTGCAGCGTCGCCGAGCGATGCACGGTGTTGTTCGGGGTCAGCGCGCGCGACAGCGCGATCTTCACCGGGCGCCGCGCGGCGCGCGCGCCGAGCGCGGCCAGCACCGCGTCGGCGCGGATCCACAGCTTCGCGCCGAAGCCGCCGCCGATGTACTCGGAAACGAGCCGGATCTTCGCGGCGGGGATGCCGAGCGTCTTCGCGAGCTCCCCGACCGACCACGCGACCATCTGGTTCGCGGTCCAGACCGTGAGCTCGTCGCCGTCCCACGCGGCGATCGTCGCGAGCGGCTCCATCATCGAATGCGATTCGCACGCGGTCGTGTAGCTCGCGTCGAGCTTGACGGGTGCTTCGGCGAAGGCCCCATCGAAGTCGCCGACGGACGTTTCGGACGCCGTGCCGAACGACTCGGTCGGCACGCCGGCGTCCTTGACCTTTGCAAGCTCGTATTTTCCGTCCGCGCGCGAATACTCGACGCGCACGAGATGCGCGGCGGCCCGCGCCTGCTCGAACGTCTCGGCGACGACGACCGCGACGGCCTGGTGGTAGTGCACGACCTCGGGTCCCGCGAGCAGCTTCACGGTGTTGAAGTTGCCCTTGCCGAGCTTGCCGGCGTTCTCGGCCGTGACGATCGCGAGCACGCCGGGGGAGGCCTTCGCCGCGGCGAGGTCCATCGAGACGATGCGGCCTTTCGCGATCGACGATCCGACGATGACGCCGTAGGCCTGGTTCGCGACGACGTCATGTCGGTCGTGCGCGTACGGCGCGGTGCCCGTCGTCTTGAGCGGGCCGTCGATTCGGTCGACGGGCTGGCCGACGACCTTGAGCTGGTCGATCGGGTTGGTCGTGGCGGGCTGGTCGAACTTCATCGCTCACCCCTTCGCTTCGGCGAGGACGGACGCGAGCGTGCGCTCGACGAGCGGGACCTTGAACGCGTTGTGTTCGGTCGTGCGCGCGCCGGCGAGCAGGGTGGCCGCGACCGCCTTCGCGCCGCGCGTGAGATCGCTTTCGGCGGCCTCGACGCGCCATGGTTTGTGCGCGACGCCGCCGAGCGCGACGCGCCCGGTGCCGTCGCGCTGCACGATCACGGCTGCGGAAACCAGCGCGAACGCGTACGACGCGCGATCGCGAACTTTTCGATAGATCTGCGTGCCGCCGATCGGCTTCGGCAGCGTCACCGACGTGATGAGCTCACCGGGCTCGAGCGCCGTTTCGATGTGCGGCGTCGTACCCGGCAGCTTGTGGAAGTCCGCGATCGGGATCGAGCGCGACTCCCCGTTCGCTCGCACGGTGTCGACGATCGCATCGAGCACGCGCATCGCGACGGCCATGTCGCTCGGATGCGTCGCGATGCACGCGTCGCTCGCACCGACGATCGCGTGATGCCGCGTGTATCCACCGATCGCGCTGCAGCCGCTTCCCGGCGTGCGCTTGTTGCACGGCAGGTTCGTGTCGTAGAAGTACGGACAGCGCGTGCGTTGCAGCAAATTGCCTGCCGTCGTCGCCTTGTTGCGCAGCTGGCCGGAGGCGCCCGCCAGCAGCGCGCGGGACAGCACGCCGTAGTCGCGTCGCACGCGTTCGTCGGCGGCCAAGTCGGTGTT
>DATLNY010000109.1:0-3049 GCA_035536495.1 Candidatus Saccharimonadia bacterium
ACTGGACCGTCGCGCCCTGCGGGCCCTGCGCCCAGGTCAGGATGAAACCCGGGTCCTCGGCAGGCGCGAGCTCGGCGTTGAGCTTGACCTTCGGCAGCGCGAGCAGCCCGCCGATGACGGTCAGCGCGAGCAGCGCGGCACTCCCCGCGACGACGATGCGGTGGCGCAGCGCGCCTTCGAGCAGGCGGCGATAGCCGCGCGTCAGCGCATCGAGGGCGCGCTCACCCCAGGCGTAGAAGCGGCTCGGGCTCTCCTCGTGCTTGAGCAGCTTCGAGCACATCATCGGCGACAGCGTCAGCGCGACGAAGCCCGACACGACCACCGCGCCGGCGAGCGTCAGGGCGAATTCGACGAACAGCTTGCCGGTCGCGCCGGCCGAGAACGCGATCGGCAGGTAGACGGCCGCGAGTGTCAGCGTCATCGCGACGATCGCGAACGCGATCTCCTTCGAGCCTTCCATCGCGGCCTGGAACGGCGTCTTGCCCTGCTCGATGTGGCGGTGGATGTTCTCGAGCATGACGATCGCGTCGTCGACGACGAGGCCGATCGCGAGCACCATCGCAAGCAGCGTCAGCGTGTTGATCGAGAAGCCCATCGTGTACATCAGCGCGAACGCGCCGATCAGCGAGACCGGGATCGTGACGAGCGGGATCAGCGTCGCGCGCCACGAGCGCAGGAACACGAAGATCACGAGGATCACGAGCGCGATCGATTCGGCGATCCCGCGCCAGACCGCCTTGATCGAGGCGTCGATGAACACGGTCGTGTCGTACGCGAGCTCGACCTTCATGCCCTCGGGCAACTGGCGTGCGATCAGCGGCAGCTCGGCCTTGATGCCGCTCGAGATGTCGAGCGGGTTCGCGGTCGACTGGCGCACGATGCCGAGCGGCACCGCGGGCTTGCCGTTGAAGCGGCCGAACCAGCGGTCGTTGTCCGGGCCGAGCTCGATGCGCGAGACGTCGCCGAGCCGCACGAGGTAGCCGCCGTCATCGCGCAGCACGATGTCCTCGAACTGCTTCGGCGTCGACAGGTCGGTCTCGGCGAGCACCGTGAACTCGCGGTTGCTGCTCTCGATGCGGCCCGCGGGGATCTCGACGTTCTGGCGGCGCAGCGCGGTCTCGACGTCCTCGGGCGTGATGTTGTAGCCGGCGAGGCTGTCGGGCTTCAGCCAGATCCGCATCGCGTAGCGTGCCGCGAACAGCCGCGCCTGCGCGACGCCGGGGATCGCCTGCAGCCGGTCCTTGACCTGGCGCTGCGCGACGTCGGCGATCTCGAGGCCCGAATGGCGGTCCGACGTGAACGCGAGCCAGATGATTGGCTGCGCGTCGGCTTCCTGCTTCTGCACGATCGGCTCGCGCGCGTCGAACGGCAGCACTTCCTTGGCCTGGTTGACGCGATCGCGCACGTCGGACGCGGCGCTGTCGGGATTGCGGTCGAGGTCGAACACGACCGTGACCTGCGACGACTCCGCACGACTCGTCGAGGTGATGTAGTCGACGCCCTCGACGCCGGCGAGCGCATCCTCGATCGGCTTCGTGATCTGCGATTCGATGACGGACGCGTTCGCGCCGGGATAGAACGTCGCGACCGAGACGACCGGCGCGTCGACCTTCGGGATCTGGCGCACCGGCAGCCGCGTGTATGCGACGAGGCCGAGCAGCACGACGATGAGGTTCAGCACCGTCGCGAAGACGGGCCGCTTGATCGAGAGCTGCGAAATGTTCATCGCTTCAGCTGCCTGCGGGCTTCGCGGCGGCGGCCGGGGCTTTCGCGGCGACCTGCGCCGGGATCGGCTGCACCGGCGCACCGGGTCCGATCTTGATCTGGCCCGCGGTGACGACGACGCTCTGCGGCGTGATCCCCTTCACGATCTCGACCATGCCGGCGCGGCGCACGCCGATCTCGACTTCCTTCAGCACGGCCTTGCCGTCCTCGACGACGAACACGTTCTGTTTCGCGCCGACGGGCCACAGCGCCTGCTCGGGCACGAGCATTGCCGAGGCACGCTCGCCGAACGACAGCGCGACGCGCGCGAACAGGCCGGGCTTCAGTCGGTCGTCGCTGTTGTCGATCGTCGCGCGCAGCACGACGCTGCGCCCGTTCGGGTCGAGCTGCGGATCGACCGCGTAGACGACGCCGGTGAATTTCTGGCCGGGGAACGCGTCGACCTCGACGTCTACCGTCTGGCCCGCGGCGACTCGCGCGAGATGGATCTCCGGCACGCGGAAGTCGAGCTTGATCGGGTCGAGCTGCGTCAGCGTCACGAGCGTGCGGCCGACTTCGACGTATTCGCCGGGGCTGACGTCCCGAAGTCCGGCGACGCCCGCGAACGGCGCCTTGATAACCGTCTTCGACAGGCGCGTCTGCGCCGACGACAAGCGCGCCTCGTTGACCTGCAGCTCGGAGCGCTTCGTGTCGAGATCGCTCTGCGCGATGAGCTTGCGTTCGCTGAGCTCGCCGGCTCGGGTCGCCTCGCGGCGCGACTGGGCGACGTTTGCTTCCCACTCCCTGACTTCGGCCCGGACGAGGCTTCCGTCGAGCGTGAAGAGCGGTGCGCCTTTCGCGACCCGCTGGCCTTCGTCGAAATGGATCTTCTCGATCCGGCCCGGGAATTCGGGCTTGATCATGACGCTCTCGGCCGCGCGCAGCGTGCCGACCGCGGTCACTTCATCGCGCACCGGCGCGATCGTCGGCGTCGTCGTTTCGACCGGTGTCGGGGGCGGGGCGCCGCCCGGCGCCCCGGGTTGCGCGACGGCAGGACCCGCGACGAGCGCGGTCGCGAGCAGCAGTGAGCGGGTGATTGGCGGCATCCCGGCATTATTGCACCGGCGGGTATCGCAACGGGGTGCCGGAAGTGGGGGGTTGAATTCCGCGCGCGACGTCGCTGCGAGCGGCGGGATGCGGCGTAACCTAGCTGTCGTCGGCGAGGCGCAGCTTCGCGAGCGCCGCGGAGTCGAGCACGCCGCCGTGCGCGATGATCGCCGCGGGTTGCCCGAGGAATTTCGCGATCGTCGCGACGACATCGTCGGCGTGGGCCAGGTCGGGATCG
>DATLNY010000110.1:0-7929 GCA_035536495.1 Candidatus Saccharimonadia bacterium
ACCCCGCGACCGACGCGAGCGCGCGCTCGCGCGCCTTGCCCTTGACCTTGCCTGCGAGCCAGGCGACCGTAAGCCCGAGCGGCTCGAGCCAGCGCACGAAGTTGCGGTAATGCTGCTCGGCGAGCACCTCGGTCGGCGCCATCACCACGGCCTGCGCACCCGCGTCGACGACCGAAAGCGCCGCGAGCGCCGCGACGACCGTCTTCCCCGAACCGACGTCGCCCTGCACGAGCCGCAGCATCGGCGGGCCGGCCGCGAGGTCGCGGTCGAGCTCCGCGAGCGTGCGTTGTTGCGCGCGCGTCAGCTCGAACGGCAGCGCGGCGAGGAAGCGCTTTCTTCGCTCGCCGACACCGGCGATGTGAGGACCGGGTTCGCGCCGCAGCGCCGCGCGAAGCCGCTTGAGGCTGATGTTGTGCGCGAGCAGCTCCTCGAACGCGAGCCGGCGCTGCGCGGGGTGCGTGCCGCCGAGCAGTCCATCGACGTCGGCGTCGGGCGGCGGGCGGTGCACGTACTCGAGCGCAGCGCGCAACGACGAGAGCTTGAAGCGGCGGCGCACCGCCGCGGGCAGGAGCTCGAGCGTCGCGTCCGGCGGCAGCGCGACGAGCGCCTCGGAAACGAGCGCGCAGATGCGCCGCTGCGTGACGCCTTCGACCACGGGATAGATCGGCGTCAGCGCCGATTCGCGCGGCGCGCCTTCGACCACCCGCTGGTAGCTCGGATGGACCATCTCGAGCCCGCGCAGCGCGTGGCGCGCTTCGCCGTAGCAGCGCACGCGCGTGCCGGGCACGAAGCCGTCGGCCTGGTTGCCACGGAAGTGGAAGAACCGCAGCGTCATCGAGCCGCCGCTTTCGTCGGTGATGACGACCTTGAGCTGCGGCCGGAAGCGGAAGCCCTTTTCGACGGCCGCGACGATGCCTTCGACCTGCACCTTGCTGCCGGGCTCGATCGCCGCGATCGGCGTGATACGCGTGCGGTCCTCGTAGCGCAGCGGGAGGTGGAACCACAGGTCCATCTGCCGTCGCAACCCGAGCGCTTCGAGCCGTTCCGCGAGCGCGGGTCCGACGCCGCGCAGCATGCGCAGGCGTTTCGAGCCCGCTTCGAACGGCATGTCGGCCGGCGTCGTCGCCATCGCGCAAGCATGCCACGCGAGCGCCGCGCGCCGCCGCGGCGAAAGCTCAGTCGAGCGCGAGGATCGCGTCGACCTCGACGTGCGCGCCGCGCGGCAGCGCCGCGACGCCGATCGTCGAGCGCGCCGGATAAGGCGTGTGGAAGAACTCCGCCATCACGGCGTTGACCTGCTGGAACTTCGACAGGTCGGTGAGGTAGACGCCGACGCGGACCACCTGGTGCATCGTGCCGCCGGCTTCGGCGCACACCGCCTTCAGGTTCTCGAACGCGCGCCGCGTCTGCGCCTCGATCGAGCCGCCGATCAGCTCGCCGGTCTTCGGATCGAGTGGGATCTGGCCCGACAGATAGACAGTCGAGCCTGCGCGGATCGCCTGCGAATACGGACCGATCGCCTTCGGAGCCTGGTCGGTGCTGATCGCGATGCGTGCCATCGGGGATTCCTTTGCCGGGTGGGAGTGTGCGTCGGATCAGCCGACGTGGCGGTGGACCGAGTGGACGACGCCGGCGCCGCGCACGCGCCGCATCGCCGCGGCGAGATGCTTGCGATCGCCGACCTCGATCGTGAACAGCAGCGTCGCCGTCGTGAGGTCGCGCTCGGAGTACTCGACGTTCTCGATGTTCGTGCCGGCGTCCGCAAGCGCCGCGGCGACCGTCGCGAGCACGCCGGGCCGGTTGTCGACGACGACCTTCAGCAGCACCTTGAACTCGCCGATGACGTCGCGCGCCCACGCGATCTCGACGCAGCGCTCGGGCGTCTTGCGGAACTCCGGCACGTTGCGGCACTCGAGCTGGTGCACGACGATGCCCTTGCCGGCGGACAGGTAACCCGTGATCTCGTCGCCGGGGATCGGGTGGCAGCACGCCGCGAACGTCAGCACGCCGCGCTCGGCGCCGGTGATGAGGATCTTCTCGCCGCTCTTCGGCACGTGCGGCAGGTCGAGGTTCGACTGTCCTCGCGTCAGCGCGCGCGCGACCGCGAGCGGCATGCGGTTGCCGAGTGCGATGTCCGACAGCAGGTCCTCGAGCCGGCGCAGGCGATTTTCCGCGAGGTATCCGTCGAGCAGCTCGCCGGGAATCGCGTCGAGCGAGGCGTCGAGCTCGGACAACGCGCGGTCGAGCATGCGGTGGCCGAGCTCGATCGCGTCCTCGTGCTGCAGCCGCTTCAGGTAATGGCGGATCGCGGTGCGCGCCTTCGAGCTCACGACGAACTCGAGCCAATTCGGAGAGGGAAGCGCTGAAGGCGCGGTGATCACTTCCACGCTCTGCCCACTCTCCAGCCGCGTGCGCAAAGGCACCAGCTTCTTGTCGACACGAGCCGCGACCGCATGATCCCCGACATCCGTATGCACCGCATACGCGAAGTCGAGCGCGGTGGAGTTCTTCGGCAGCGAGAGGATGTCGCCCTTCGGCGTGAACAGGTAGACCTCGTCGGGGAACAGGTCGACCTTGACGTTCTCGACGAACTCGAGTGACGAGCCGGCCTGGCGCTGCATGTCGAGCAGACTCGCGAGCCACTGCCGCGCGCGCGACTGCGCGGTGTTCGGCGCCGGGGACTCGGTCTTGTAGGCCCAGTGCGCGGCGACGCCGCGCTCGGCGAGCATGTCCATGTCCTCGCTGCGGATCTGCACCTCGACCGGCGTGCCGTTCGGGCCGAACAGCACCGTGTGCAGCGACTGATAGCCGTTCGCCTTCGGGATCGCGATGTAGTCCTTGAAGCGCACGTCGAGCGGCTTCCACAGCGAGTGCACCGCCCCGAGCGCCATGTAGCACTGCATCGTGTTCGGCACCACGACGCGGATGCCGTACACGTCGAGCACCTGCGGCAGCGAGAGGTGCTGCTGCTTCATCTTCTGGTAGATGCTGTAGGGCGACTTGACGCGGCTGACGAGCCGATGCGGGATTCCCTCCTGCTCGAGCTGCTTCGCGATCGCGACCTGCACGCGCGCCATCGCCTCGCGGCGCTGGCCGTAGAGGTTCTTCAGATGCCGCTCGAGCGTGAGGTGGCGCAGCGGGTGCAGCGTCAGGAAGCCGAGGTCCTGCAGCTCCGCCTTGACGCGGTTCATGCCGAGCCGCTGCGCGATCGGGGCGTAGATCTCGAGCGTCTCGCGCGCGATGCGGCGGCGCGCTTCGTCGCTCATCGCCGCGAGCGTGCGCATGTTGTGCAGCCGGTCGGCGAGCTTGATGAGGATGACGCGCAGGTCGCGCGCCATCGCGAGCATCATCTTGCGGAAGCTCTCGGCGTCGGCCTCGCGCCGGGTCTGGAACTGGACCTTGTCGAGCTTCGTGACGCCGTCGACGAGCTCGGCGACCTCGGCGCCGAAATCGCGCTCGAGCTCCTCGCGCGACAGGGGCGTGTCCTCGAGCGTGTCGTGCAGGATCGCGGCGGCGAGCGCCTCGGGATCGAGCCGCATCTCGGCGAGGATCGTCGCGACCTGCACCGGATGGGTGATGTACGGCTCGCCGGATTTCCGCGTCTGGCCTTCGTGCGCCTTGGCCCCGACGAGGAACGCGCGCCTGACCAGCGCGACGGCGTTCGGCGGCGCGTACGCCGCGACCTTGCGCTCGAGCTCGAGGACGTCGGCCGGGATCTGGTCGGGATCGTGTGCAGCCGCGGGCGCCGTCGGCGACTGCGGTCGCCGCGCGCTCGGTTCCTGCGCACGGATTTCCGTACTCATGCGGCCCGGTTCGCCTTCCGCCGCGCATCGAAGCGCGGCCCGTCTCCCGAATCTACGGGGAGACGGTGGAAAACCCAAACTGATCGGGGAGCTGACCCCCGCCCCGCCGGACGACTAGAGGTCGTCGCCGCCCTTGAGGTCGTCCTCGACGACTTCGGCCGCGGCCCATTCGAGCGCCTCGCGCTCGGCCCGCTCGCGCTCCTGCTTCTCGATCTCGGCGAGCAGCTCGGGCGTGACCTTGCCGTCGGCGATCTCGCGCAGTGCCAGCACGGTCGGCTTGTCGTTCTCGTTCGAGAGCAGCGGCTCGGCGCCGCGCGCGAGCTGCCGCGCCCGCTTGGTCGCCATCAGCACGAGCTCGAAGCGGTTGTCGACCACCTTGAGGCAGTCTTCGACGGTGATGCGGGCCATGGGCGGAAACCTTGATGGGTCAATGCGTTAGGAACCGCGCAGTCTAGCGGTACGCCCCGAACATCGCAACCGCCGCGCGCGAGGGCGCTAGACGTAGCCCGCGACCATGACGCGCTTGCCGTAGCGATGCTGCTCGTAGCCGTCGGCGGGTGGCTCGACGAGGTGCACGTCGCGGAACCCGATCGCCTGCATGATCCAGAGCAGGCCTTCGGTGCTCGGTGCGAGGCAAACGCCGGTGATGCTCATTTCCGGGCCGTGCAGCTCGGACGTCTCGTCGATGATCCCGAACACGCCCTTGAGCGGCTTGACGAACCGGTACGAGCCCCAGTCGACGTTGCCCGAGAGGTTCGGCACGACCTGCGTTTCGACGAGGCACAGGCCCTTGCAGAGTCTGCGCGCGACGCGCAGCGCGCCGACCGGATCCTCGAGGTGGTAGATCAGGCCGAAGCACAGCACGATGTCGTGCGTCCCTAGCGCGGCCGCGTCGAGCCGGTGCACGTCGTGCTGCGCGATCGCGGCGTTCGGCAGCCCGAGCGCCTGCGCGATGAGGCGCGAATCCTCGACGTGCTCGGCGCGCGCATCGACGCCGGTCACCTTCGCGACGCCGCGCTGCGCGAGCGCCATCGTGAAATAGCCCTGGTGGCACGCGAGGTCGACAGCGCTCAGGCCCGCGAGCCCCTGCGGCCACGCACGCGCGAGCTCCGCGTCCATCATCGCGAGGCGGGTCGCGTGGATCGGATCGAGCGCACCGTCGTCGTAGCTCCGCGTCTCGCGTCCGCTCGGCAGGCGGTAGCGGTAGAACCAGGTCTTGTCGAGCACGCGCTGTTCGAGTTCTGCGGTCACGTCGGGCTGCTTCGGGTCGGATCGGATCGGAGACCAAACATCAGCTGCACAGCTGCGCGACGAGCTGCCGCAGGGCCTCGCCCTGGACGACGCAGCGCAGGCGCTGGGCGCGCACGATCGTCGCAAGCGCATCGAGCGCGCGGTCGAAGTCGTCGTTGACGACGACGTAGTCGAATTCGTCGAAGTGCTTCATGTCCTCGCGCGAATCGCGCAGGCGGCGCTCGATCACGGCCGGCTTGTCCTGCGCGCGCGCGCGCAGGCGGCGTTCGAGCTCGGCGCGGCTCGGCGGCAGGATGTAGATCCCGACCGCGGACGGCACGAGCTCGCGGACCTTGCGCGCGCCCTGCCAGTCGATCTCGAGCAGCACGTCGCGCCCTTCCGCGAGCAGGGGCTCGACCGCGCAGCGCGCGGTGCCCTTCATGTCGCCGTGCACCACGAAGTACTCGAAGAACTCGCCGGCCGCGGCCATCTCGCGGAATTTCTCGCGCGCGACGAAGTGGTAGTGCACGCCGTCGACCTCGCCGGGCCGCGGCGCGCGCGACGTGTACGAGACCGAGAGCTCGATGCCGGGCTCGCGCTCGAGCAGCGCCTTGACCAGCGAGGTCTTGCCGGCGCCGGAGGGCGCGGCGACGATGAAGAGGCTGCCGGGCATGTGCGAAAGCGTAGACGAAATCGCGGCGCTCATTCGATGTTCTGGACCTGCTCGCGCAACTGCTCGATCAGCACCTTGAGCTCGACGCACGCCTGCGAGGTCCTCGGGTCGACCGATTTCGAGCCGAGCGTGTTCGCCTCGCGATTGAATTCCTGCAGCAGGAAATCGAGCCGGCGGCCCGCCGCCTCGCTGCGGCCGAGGATGCGGCGCGCTTCGGCAACGTGCGCTGCGAGCCGGTCGAGCTCCTCGTCGACGTCGAGCTTCTGCAGGCTCAGCACGAGCTCCTGCTCGAGCCGGCCCGGATCGAGCGGCAGCTTGAGCTCCGCGAGCTTCGCGTCGAGCTTCGCGCGCAGCGCCTGGCGGATGCCGGGCAGCCAACCGCGGATGTCGGCGACGATCGACTCGATCGCGTCGATGCGCTCCTGCATCACGACGAGCAGCCGCCCGCCCTCGCGGTCGCGCGTTGCGATGAATTCGTCGAACGCCGCGTCGAACAGCGCAAGCGCCGCGTCGTGCTGACCTGCGACGTCGGCTTCGGGCTCGAGGATCAGGCCGGGCCACGACAGCGCCTCGAAGCGCGTGCCGGGCGCCAGATCGGGCGCGATCGCCTTGATCTCGTTCGAGAGCCGCACGAGCTCCGCGGCGAGCGCTCGGTTGAGCTTGAGCTCCTGCAAACGCGCCTCGCCGCCGCGCAGCTTGAGCGTCGCGTCGACCTTGCCGCGCGAGATGCGCGACGCGACGAGCTCGCGCAGCTTCGGCTCGATCGCGCGGAGCTCGTCGGGCAGCCGCAACGAAAGCTCGAGATAGCGGTGGTTGACCGAGCGCAGCTCGCACGCGAGCACGCCCCAGGGCGAGGACGCTTCGCGCAGGGCGAAGGCGGTCATGCTGCGGATCATGGGCTGCACCGGCGCGGGCGGGGGTGAATGGTAAACTCGCCCGCCCATTCCCCCAAGTGTTTCCACGATGAGCACCCCGCGCCCGAGCGGGCGCGCCCCGGACGAGCTCCGTGCGGTCGCGCTCGAACGTCGCTACACCCGGCACGCGGAAGGCTCGGTCATGGTGCGCTTCGGCGACACGCACGTGCTGTGCACCGCGAGCATCGAGGAACGCGTGCCGCCGTTCCTGCGCGGCAAGGCCGAAGGCTGGGTCACCGCCGAGTACGGGATGCTTCCGCGTGCGACGCGCGAGCGCAATTCGCGCGAGGCCGCGCTCGGCCGCCAAGGCGGCCGCACGCAGGAGATCCAGCGCCTGATCGGCCGCGCGCTGCGTGCAGTCACGAATCGCGCCGCGCTGGGCGAGCGCACGATCACGCTCGATTGCGACGTGATGCAGGCCGACGGCGGTACGCGCACCGCGGCGATCACGGGTGCGTACGTCGCGCTCGTCGACGCGGTGCGGACGCTGCGCAAGCGCGGCGCGATCAAGTCCGACCCGATCCACGGCGCGGTCGCCGCGGTTTCGGTCGGGATCTGGCGCGACACCGCCGTGCTCGACCTCGACTACGCCGAGGACTCGACCGCGGAAACCGACATGAACGTCGTGATGAACGACGGCTACGGCTTCATCGAGCTGCAGGGCACCGCCGAAGGCCACGCATTCCGCGACGCGGAGCTCGCCGGCATGCTCGCGCTCTCGCGGAAAGGCATCGGCGAGCTGCTCGAGCTGCAGCGCGCTGCGCTCGCCGCGCCCTGAGCATGCGCGCGCCGTTTCGCCGGCTCGTCGTCGCGACCGGCAACGCCGGCAAGCTCGCGGAGATTTCCGCCGTGCTCGCCGACTGCGGCGTCGAGCTCGTGCCGCAATCGTCGCTCGGGCTGCCGGATGCAGACGAAACCGGAACGACGTTCGTCGAGAACGCGCTGATCAAGGCGCGCCAGGCGTCCGCCGCGACGGGCATGCCGGCGCTCGCGGACGACTCCGGCCTCATGATCGACGCGCTCGACGGCCGGCCCGGCCTGATCGCGGCACACTACGCCGGCGTGCTGCACGACTCGGCCGGCAACATCGCGAAGGTCCTGCGCGAGCTCGACGGCGTGCCGGCGGCGCTGCGCAGCGCGCGTTTCTGCAGCATCGTCGTCGTCGTGCGCAGCCCGGACGACGCGCAACCGCTGATTGCCGAGGGCGAGTGGCACGGGCGCATCCTCGAGGCGCCGCGCGGCGACGGCGGCTTCGGCTACGACCCGATCTTCTTCGATCCGGTGCTCGGCATGAGCGCGGCGGAGCTCG
>DATLNY010000111.1:0-6367 GCA_035536495.1 Candidatus Saccharimonadia bacterium
TGCAGTTCAACCTGAAGCGCCTGACGCTCGAGCAGATCGAGACGCAGCTTGCGAACATCCTCGTCGCCGAGCAGGTCGAAGCCGACGCCGGCGCGATCCGTGCGATCGCGCGCGCCGGCAACGGCTCGCTGCGCGATGCGCTCTCGCTGCTCGACCAGGCGATCGCGTACGGCCACGGGGCCGTGCGCAGCGACGAGGTGACGGCGATGCTCGGCACGGTCGACCGCGCGCGCGTCGCGACGCTGCTCGACGCGATCGTCGATGCCGAAGCCCCGGCGCTGCTCGCAGAGGTCGAGTCGCTCGCGCAGTTCGCCCCCGATTTCGCGATCGTGCTCGACGAGCTCGCGGAGCTGCTGCATCGCGTGCAGGTCGCTCAGTTCGTGCCTGCGGCACGCGGCGAAGACGCCGAGGATGCGGCACGGTTCGTGAAGCGGATCGCGCAGGACGAAGTGCAGCTGCTTTACCAGCTCGCGCTGTCCGGGCGGCGCGACCTCGGGCTCGCGACGAGCCCGCGCGCCGCGTTCGAGATGGCGGTGCTGCGGATGCTCGCGTTCAGGCCGCTGCCGCGCACCGCGATCGCGGGCGCCGATGCGCCGAAGTCCGCGGCGCCTGCAACGCGTCGCGCTCCTGCATCGGCGGCCGCGGGCGCCGTTGCGACGCCTGTTCCGCCGCGCGGCGCGACGCCACGCGCGGAATCGCAGGACGCGGCGACGGCGAATCGTCGCGAGCCTTCGGTCGATGCGGTCCCTGTCGCAGCCGCACCGTTGCAGCCTCCGCCGCTCGACACCGAGCACTGGCTCGCGGCGATCGAGCGTGCCGCGCTGCGCGGCCCGGTGCGCGAGCTCGCGCTCAACAGCGTGCCGCTCGGGCTCGAGGGCGGCCGCCTGCGGCTCGGGCTCAAGGCCTCGCACGAGCATTTCCGCAGCGATGCGCTGACGCGCCAGCTCGCCGACGTGCTCGCGCCGCTCTACGGACCGCTGCGCATCCAGTTCGAGTCGGTCGCGCCCGGCGCCGAGTCGGCTGCGGACCGCGCGCGCCAGCAGCGATCGGCGCGGCAGGTCGAGGCCGAAGCGGCGATCGCCGCCGATCCAGTCGTCCAGACGCTCGTCAACCGGTTCGACGCGCGCGTCGTTCCGAACAGCACGCGCCCGCGCAATCCGGAGAACGAACGATGAAAGGCGGCCTCGGCAACATCATGCAGCAGGCCCAGCGCATGCAGGACAACCTCAAGCGCGCGCAGGAGGAGATCGCGAAGCTCGAAGTGACCGGCCAGGCCGGCGGCGGCATGGTCAAGGTCACGATCAACGGACGCCACGAGGCACGCAAGGTCGAGATCGAGCGCAAGATGCTCTCCGACGACCCAGAGATGCTCGAGGACCTCGTCGCCGCGGCGTTCAATGACGCGAACAACCGGCTCGCGGAGTTGACGCAGCAGAAGATGAGCGAGGTCTCGGCGGGCATGTCGCTGCCGCCCGGCCTCAAGCTGCCGTTCTAGCGGCGGCCCGAGCATGTCCAGCTCCCCGCTGCTCGACGAATTGATCGAGGCGTTGCGGATCCTGCCCGGCGTCGGCGCGAAGACCGCGCAGCGCATGGCGTTCCACGTGCTCGAGCGCGACCGCGCCGGCGCGCGCAAGCTGTCGGACAAGCTGCGCGACGCCGCCGAGCGCATCGGCAATTGCGCGCGCTGCCGCACCTTCAGCGAGGAAGCGGTCTGCGGGGTCTGTCGCAGCGCCGCGCGCGACCCGCAGACACTCTGCGTCGTCGAGACGCCGGTCGACCAGGCCGCGCTCGAGCACGCCACCGGATTCCGCGGGCGCTACTTCGTGCTGCTCGGCCGGCTCTCGCCGCTCGACGGGCTCGGGCCGCAGGAGCTCGGGCTCGACCTGCTCGCAGCGAGGCTCGCCGAAGGCGAGGTGCGCGAGCTCGTCATCGCGACGAACCCGACGGTCGAAGGCGAGGCGACGGCGCAGTACGTCGCGCAGCTCGCGCGCCAGGCCGGCGTGCGGGCGACGCGGCTCGCGCACGGCGTGCCGCTTGGCGGCGAGCTCGAGTTCGTCGACCGCTCGACGCTCGCGCATGCATTCGGCATGCGCCACGAACTCTGAGGAACGAATCACCGATGGCCACGATCTTCGACAGGATCCTCTCGCGCGAGATCCCCGCCGACATCGTCTACGAGGACGACGACGTGCTCGGGTTCCGCGACATCAAGCCGCAGGCTCCGGTGCACGTGCTGTTCATCCCGAAGCGTGCGATCGCGACGCTCAACGATGCAACCGATGCCGATGCGACGCTGATCGGGCGGCTGGCGCTCGCGGCGGCCGCGTACGCGAAGCAGGCGGGGCTGGCCGAGCGGGGCTACCGCGTCGTGATGAACTGCAATGACGACGGCGGACAGACCGTATTCCACATCCACCTGCACCTGCTCGCGGGCCGCGCGCTCGGCTGGCCGCCCGGGTAGCGCAACGGCGCACCGCTGCTAGCGCAGCGGCGCACCGCGGCCCATGCAGGGCTCGTGATCGGTCAGCGCCAGCCCCACGGGTAGAAGAACCAGCTCGGCCGGTAGTGCCAGCCGCCGTACCAGGGGTGCAGGAACGGTCCGCGGCGGTAGGCGTAGCGGTCGTCGTAGAGCGGACGCTCGGGCCACAGGTAGACGACGTCGGCGTCGAGCCGCGGCAGCGGATAGTCGTATTCGCCGATCCGCCGCGTCTCGCGGCCGGCGATGCGGCCGTTCACGGTGATCTCGCGGCCCTTCGTGAATACCGCCGGATCGTAGAAGCCGTCCCGGCACGCCAGGAAGCGTCCCGCGCTCGTATCGCCGCGCCGTGGCCGCGCCGTTTCCGACAGCGCGCGCGAAAGCACCTGGAAGCAGGTCGTGTCGGGCCGCGTTTCGACACTGATGATCTCGCCACCCCACCGCACGCGTTCGCCGTCGGCATAGCCTTCCGCCGGTGCGCCAGTCAGGTACTCGCCCTGCAGCGGTCGCGGCGCGGTCGCGCAGCCGACGAGGGCGAGCATCGGCATCGACAAGGCAAACATGAGGATTCTGTTCATGGAAAGCACCAGGTTCTCGATCTCGCTCAGGACGCGCCGGGGCCGACGAACGTCGCAATCCGGCCAGGCCGGAACGCACGGGCGTCACGCACGAATGCGGCGCGCTCTGCTTCGGGCGTGCCGGAAGCGTATCGAAGCGCGACGAAACGACGGCTGAGCGCCCGGATCGGCGCAGCCTGCGCCGGCAGCGCCGCAGCGGCGCGATCGGCGTAGTCGCGCGGGCCTTCGCTCGGGTGGCGCGGAACGCCGGCGCGTGCGAGCCGGGCCCCGAGCCGCCGCCAGGCCTCGAGCACCGGATCGCGCGGCCCGATGCGTGGCCTGAATCCGATCGCGACGGCCAGGGCGAGCGCGGCGAAGCCCCCCGCGACGAGGACGAGCCCCATCTCGCGCCAGGTCGCGCGCTCGATCCCGAGCCGCGCGAAGAGCTCGCGCTGGCTCAGCGCGTTGAACTGGACGATCGCGCGCGTCCACCACGCGCCGACAAGATCCCATCGATCGCGCAGGTTCGTCGCGAAGTAGTCGTCGTCGCCGGTAGCGCCGCGAAAACCGAGCGAGCCGCGCTCGATCCGCTCCGGTGACACGGCCGCGGTCGGATCGACTCGCCGCCAGCCCTCGCCAGCGAGCCAGACCTCGGTCCACGCATGGGCGTCGGAGCGCAGCACCGTCACGTGCCCGCCGGACTCGTTGAAGTACCCGCCCTGGTACCCGGCGACGACGCGCGTCGGTATCCCCGCCGCGCGCATCAGCAACGCGAACGCGGAGGCGAAATGCTCGCAGAAACCGATTCGGCTCGAGAACAGGAAGTCGTCGACCGGATCGGCGCCCAGCAGCGGCGGGTCGAGCGAGTACGTGAACTCGTTCGCGATCATCGCGAGCGCTTCGCTGATGATCGCGTGATCGTTCGCGCGATGCTTCGCGCGCCACGACTGCGCGAGCGCCTTCGCGCGCGGGTTGCCCTCGCCGGTGCGCAGCGCCCATCGGGCGAGCTGCGCCGGCAGGCGCTCCTGCATGCGGTACGCAGTCGCGGAACGCCCCGCATAGCGCGTGACGTTCGTGATCGGCACGCTGAATCGCGCCGAGAAGTCGCCGCCGATGCTCGCGCCGGCGGGTGCGCGCGTCGGCGCGTCGAGCAGGTAGACCCAGGCCTGGTCGGTCGCGTCGATGATCACGTCGTACGCGGTCTCGGGGCCGAGCACGGCGAGCTCGGGCGGCAGCGCGCGCATCGCGCCTTCGCCGGTCCATGCCGATCCGTCGAACGACCAGAACACGAGGCCGCGAAAGTAGCGATCGCGCGGCTGCGGCACGGGACCGTCGAACGTGACGCGAAACACCGGCGTGTCGTCGAGGGCGACCGACGCGAGCTGGCCCGGCTCGAGCCGGTCGCTCATGCCCGTGCGGCCGCGGCGCACTTCGTCCGCGCCGCGCCACAGCGGGGCATCGAGCCGCGGGAATGCGACGAACGCGATCGCCGCGAAAGGCAACGAGAGCAGCACGAGGCGCATCGCGAACAACAGCGTCGCGCGCAGCCTCGGGCGCGATTCGCCGCGCGGGCCCGGCACGAGCTCCGCGAGGCTCGCGAACAGCAGCAGGACCGCGAGGGCGGTCGCGGCGGTCTGGACGGGACCCTGGCCGAACAGCATCGCGCTCATCGCGAGGAAGCACGAGAACGTGACGAGGACCCGCGCGTCGCGGATCGATTCGGTCTCGACGAGCTTCAGCACGAGCATCGCGGCGAGCAGCGCGGCGAACACCGCGCGGTTGCCGAGCGGCACGAACTGCGCCCAGACGACCATCGCGATGCCGGCCGTCAGCACGAGCCGAACGAGCACATGCACGCGCACCGGCCACAGCAGGCGCTGCACGACCCGCAGGCCGATCACGCCGAGCAGCGCCGCGGCAGCCCACGTCGGCAACCACGGCGAGTGCAGCGCGACCGACGTCGCGAGCATCGCGGCGGCGAGCAGGAATCCGAGCGGAGTCAACGCGGCATTCACGGCAGCACCGCGAGCTCGCGCAGGCAGCGCGCCGCGTGCGCCGTGCCGCGCGCGGGACCGAGCGTCGAGCCCGGCAGCACGAGCCGGAACGCGAGGTTCTGCGCGCCCGCGTCGAGCACCCAGCGCGTGAGCCGCGAGATCCGCTGCTCGTGCGGCAGGTGCGCGAGCGCGTTCCAGGAAAGCGTCACCTCGGCCGCCATCGGATCGGAGAATTCCTTCACGAGCAGCCGGTCCTGGCGGGCGGTCGCCTTCCACGCGATGAGGCGCGGCGCGTCGCCGACACGGTACGCGCGCAGCCCGGACCAGTCCTCGCCCTCGGTGCGCAGCTCGGGGCCGCGCTCGTTCGCCGCCATGCGGGGCAGGGCAGGCGCGAGCGGCTCGGCACGGGGATAGACGAGGACGGGCTGATCGGGATTCAGCACGCTCCAGGCATGGAACAGACCGAATGGGTGCACGCTCGAGACGGTGAAGCGGCCGGCGCGCTGCCAGCCGCGGCGCTCCGCGGTGAGCGGCAACTCGATCGCGTCGCCTGCGGGTGCGAGGTCGACGATCCGTTCATCGGCCCCGCGCACGATGCGGACGCGCGGTCGCGCCGTGCCGCCGCAGCCGAACCGCAATGAAACCACCGCGGTGTCGCCGGCGTGGACCGGCGAGCCTTGCAGCGATTCGAGCCTGATCCCGCGCAGGTTCGCGACGGTCCGGTGCAACGAAAGCTGCGCGACTCCGGCAATGACGAACGTCAGGAGCAACGCACCGTTGTTGTTGAAGTTGAGCGCGCCGAGCAGCATCGCGACGAGCGTCAGGCCGAACAGCAGCCCGAACCGCGTCGGCACGACGTAGACGCGGCGCGAATGCAGATCGATCGGCAGCGGCTCCGGCGCGCGCCGGCGCGTCAGCGCAGGAAGCCGGCGCTCGGCGCGATCGAGCAGCGATTCCCAGCGGGACGCAAGCCGCGTGCGCAGCGTCGCCGCCACGACTCAGTCGACCGGCACCGTGTCGAGGATCTGGCGCGCGAGCGCGTCACGATCGAGCCCGGCGTCCGCGGACGGCACCAGGCGATGCGCGGCGACGGCGGCGAAGACGGCCTGCACGTCCTCGGGCAGGCAGTGATGGCGGTCCTCCAGCATCGCCCACGCGCGCGCGGCGCGCAGCAGGGCAAGCCCCGCGCGCGGCGACAGGCCGACGCGGATCCGCGCATGGCGGCGCGAGGCCGACAGCAGCGCCTGCAGGTAGTCGACGAGCGCAGCGCTCGCCTGCACCGTGTCGAGCCGCTCGCGCAACGCGCCGAGCGACGCGGCGTCGAGCTTCGGCTCGAGCTG
>DATLNY010000112.1:0-3985 GCA_035536495.1 Candidatus Saccharimonadia bacterium
AAGGAATTCATCCGCGCCAAGCGCGAGGACGGGCGCCTGCGCCAGTTCAACCTCTCCCTGCTGATCACCGACGAGTTCATGGAAGCGGTCGCGAGCGACGCCGACTGGCCGCTCGTGTTCCCGGTGCACGTCAAGGAAAAGCACGAGATCGACCTCGACGACCCGACCAAGGTGATCTGGCGCGAGTGGCCGACGCACGTCAACTACGTGCCGCGCGAGGACGGCCTCGTCGCCTGCAAGATCTACGGCCACATCCGCGCCCGGCACCTCTGGGACATGATCATGGTCTCGACGTACGACTACGCCGAGCCGGGCTTCATCCTGATCGACCGCGTCAACGAGATGAACAACAACTGGTGGTGCGAGAACATCCGCGCGACCAACCCGTGCGTCACTGCCGACACGCGCCTCGCGACGCAGTACGGCATGGTGCGCATCGGCGATCTGCATGCGAGCGGCGCGCCGATCGAGGCGACCGTGGACAAGCGCGCGCTCGGCATGGACGAGCACGGCGTCGAGACACGGCCTGCGGTGCCGGCGTTCATGACCTCGCCGTCGGCGGACGTCTATCGCGTGACGACCCGCGCTGGCTACGAGATCAAGGCCACCGAGTGGCACGAGTTCTACACGACGCGTGGCAAGATCAAGCTGAAGGACCTGAAGCTCGACGACGAGCTCCTGATCCAGTCCGGCAAGGGCCAGTTCGGCGGCGAAGGCGACGAGAATCTCGGCACGCTCCTCGGCCTGATCGCCGGCGACGGTCACTTCACCAATCGCGGCAAGGGTCAGCAGGCGGCGGTCGTGAACCTGTGGGGCCTCGACCGCGTCTACGCGGATCGCGTCGTCACGCACATCAATTCGCTCATCGCCGGTGTGTCCGATCGCCCGCGCGACTATCGCGTCACGCCCGTCGCCATTCCCGAGCGCAACCTCGTGATGATCCGCTCGGTGCTGCTCGCGCGCGTGCTCGAGCACTACGGCTTCACCGCGAAGACCAAGACCGAAGTTCCGGAAGTCGTCTGGCGCGGCAGCGAAGCGTGCGCGAAGGGTTACCTCCGCGCGCTGTTCCAGACCGACGGCACCGTGCAGCGCGACGACAAGAACGCCTATTGCACGGTCCGGCTTGCGTCGAGCGAGCCGACTTTACTCAAGGACGTGCAGGCGCTGCTTGCGAACTTCGGCATCTTCTGCCGCGTGCTCAAGCGCCGCGATGCAGGCCAGCGCTCGCTGCCCGACGGCAAGGGCGGCACGAAACTCTACGACTGCAAGGCCGATCACGAGCTGCTGATCGGCTCCGAATCGCGCGACCGCTTCATGGCAGAAATCGGCTTCCTGACCGACGAGAAGAACGACAAGTACGCGCAGTGGCACGCGCAGCGCAGCGGCGCGTACAGCGATTCGTTCGTCAGTCCGATCGTCGCGATCGAGCACGTCGGTCGCGAGGCCGTGTACGACACGACGCAGAACGACAAGAACAATCTGATCTTTAACGGCCTGGTGACTGGGAACTGCGGAGAGCAACCGCTTCCGCCTTACGGATCGTGTTGGACCGGTTCGATGCGCCTGATGACGAACCACGGCCTGATTCGGACCGATGACGCATTCGCGCTCGCGCAATCCGGTGAGTCGCTCGAAGTTGCGGTCGACGACATCTTTTCGCAGCGCAAGACGGATCTGCGTCCGTGCACGCTCGTGCGCAACGGCGAGAAGGAAGTCTTCGAGCTCGCGTTCGCCAACGGCCAGCGCATCGAGCTGACGGCGGATCACCGCGTGTACACGCCTGCGGGCTGGAAGCGCGTGGACGAGCTCGAGGTGGGCGCTTCGGTCCACGTGCAGTCGCGCGAGTTGTCGTCACTCGAGCTCATTCCGGCGTTCTACGCCGGCGCGCTGAAATACCTGCTCTCGAAGCACGACGGCGACGAGATCGTCGTCACGCGCGCCAGCCATCGCGCGTTCCTCAAGCCGGTGCTCGACCTGCTGGGGATCAACTATCACGAGCGCGCGAAGGGCGGGCTGTTCGTTTCGGCCCACCATGCAGCGATTCGCGAGCTCGAGCGCCTCGACATCGCGACCGCCAGCGATGAAGCGCTTCGCGGTTACGCGTACGCCGCGCAGTGCACGGCGGCTCGATACAAGGGTCGCGCGGCGGTTTTCAGCGAATACGCCGCTGCCGAGACGCTTGCGGGCGCGCTCGAGAAGCTCGCCGGCGCGCGCCCGAAAGTTACGCGACACAAGGCGGAAACGTATCGCGTGCTGCTGCCCGCACTCGACGTCGTTGCGCCGAAGCTGGCCGCGCGTGAGCTCGACCTCGACTATGCGACGTACGGCTGGCTTCTCGCCGATGGCTGGCTGACGTCGTCGACAGGCATGGTCTTCAGCGACCACGACGATGTCGCGATGGAGCTGCTCGCGCCGCGCTTCCAGGCAATGACGGGCACGCAGGGAGTCCTGCGGAAGGCGTACACCGGCCAGCAGGTCGACGTCTACTCGGTCGCGTGCTACCGCAGCGATTCGGTCAAGCGGCTGCGCGAGGACCTCGGGCTTGCCGATTACACGTCGAAGCAGCTTCGCGTGCCCGAGAAGATCTTCCGCGCCACGTCGGAACAGCAGGCGTCGTTCCTCGCGGCCGTGTTCTGCGCCGACGGCGGGATCAATGTCGACAAGCCAGCCATTCGACTCGTCTCAGCGAGCGAGCCCTGGCTCAAGGACATCCAGCTGCTGATGCTGAACTTCGGCATCCACGGCAACATCAAGAGCTCGATCTCGAAGGGAAACGCCTTCCATTCCCTCTGCCTCTCGCAGACCGACGCCTATCGCTCCCAGCGCTACATCGGCTTCCCGTTCTCGACGGTGAAGCAGCACAAGCTCGATCGTCTCCTGCGCGAGAAGCAGCGCTGGCACGAGGTCGAGGCGCATCGCAGCGAAATCGTGGTGTCGATCCGCAGCAAGGGCGTCCAGCCCGTCTACGACATCGAGGAGTACTCGACGCACACGCTGATCGTGAACGGCGTAGTCGTGCACAACTGCCTCCTCGGCAGCATCAACCTCACGACCTTCGTCCGCGACCCCTTCGGCCCGCGCGCGCGCTTCGACTGGGACGAGTACCGCGAGGTCGTGCGGATCTTCACGCGCATGCTCGACAACGTCGTCGAGATCAACGGCCTGCCGCTGCCGCAGCAGCGCGAGGAGATCCTCGACAAGCGCCGCCACGGCATGGGCTTCCTCGGCCTCGGCTCGACGCTGACGCTGCTCAAGATGCAGTACGGCGACCCGGACTCGGTCCAGTTCACCGAGGACGTCGCGCGCGAGATGGCGCTCGCCGGCTGGGAAGTCGCGGTCTCGCTCGCGAAGGAGAAGGGCCCGGCCCCGATCATGCTCGAGGAGTTCACCGTCACCGGCGAGATGCTGCGCAAGCGCCCCGAGATGGCGGCCGACGGCTTCAAGATTGGCGACAAGATCCCCGGCCGCGTGCTCCACGCGAAGTACTCGCGCTACATGCAGCGCGTCGCCGAGGTCGCCCCCGAGCTCGTCGCGGAAATTGCAGAGGTCGGCGCGCGGTTCACCCACCACAGCTCGATCGCCCCGACCGGCACGATCTCGCTGTCGCTCGCCAACAACGCCTCGAACGGCATCGAGCCGTCGTTCGCCCACCACTACAGCCGCAACGTCATCCGCGAGGGCAAGAAGTCGAAGGAGAAGGTCGAGGTGTTCAGCTACGAGCTGCTCGCCTACCGCACGATCATCAACGCCGATGCCATGCCGTACTCCGAGGAGGCGTCGGAAAAGCTCCCCGACTACTTCATCTCGGCAGACGACATCCACCCGACCGCGCACGTCGACATCCAGGCCGCCGCGCAGAAGTGGGTCGACTCCTCGATCTCGAAAACCGCCAACGTCCCCACCGATTACCCGTACGAGACCTTCAAGGACATCTACACCTACGCCCATCAGCAAGGGCTCAAAGGGTGCACCACGTTCCGCTTCA
>DATLNY010000113.1:0-6970 GCA_035536495.1 Candidatus Saccharimonadia bacterium
ACGCACAGGTCTGCGAGCTCGGCGGCGAGTTGATCGACACTGGCCACGTGAAAATCCGCGCGCTCGCGACCGAACTCGGGATCGAGCTCGACGACCTGTCGCAGGACGATCCGGCGCTGCGCACCGACGTCTGGTTCCACGGCGGCCGCGCCTACGGCGAACACGACGTGCTCGAGGCATTCGCGCCGCTCGCCGCATCGCTCTCGCGCGTGCAGGCGACGCTGCCCGATGAGCAGATCACGTACCGCGAGCGCGGCGGCATGGAATCGCTCGACCAGCTTTCGATCTCGCAGTGGCTCGACCGCGAAGGCGCGCGCGGCTGGCTGCGCGAGCTCATCGAAGTCGCCTACACGACCGAGATGGGGCTCGAGTGCGAGGAGCAGTCGGCGCTCAACCTCCTGACGTTCATCGACGGCAGCGACGGGCATTTCCGCATCTTCGGCGCGAGCGACGAGCGCTTCCACGTGCGCGGCGGCAACGATCTCATCGTGCAGAAGCTCGCCGAACACGTCGCCGATGGAATCGAGACGGGTCATGCGCTCGAGGCGCTCGGCCGTGACGCGAGCGGCGACTACGTGCTGAGCTTCCGCCGCGGATCGGCGAGCACGCAGGTGCGCGCGCCGCAGGTCGTGCTCGCATTGCCGTTCACGATGCTGCGAAAGGTCAAGCTCGACCTCGAACTCCCTGCGTCGAAGCGCCGCGCGATCGCCGAGGCGCGCTACGGCACCAATGCGAAGCTCATGATCGGCTACACCGAGCGCGTCTGGCGCACGAAGCACGGCTCGAACGGGAGCAGCTTCACCGATCTGCCGCTGCAGACGACCTGGGAGACCAGCCGGCTGCAACCCGGCTCGTCCGGCATCCTGACCAACTTCACCGGCGGAAAGCACGGCGTCGAGATCGGCTCCGGCACCGCGCGCGAGCAGGCCGACAAGGCGACGCGCGAGCTCGAAGCGGTGTTCCCGGGCGTCGTCGCGGCACGCGCCGGCGCGAAGGAAGCGCGCATGCACTGGCCGACCAATCCGTGGGTGATGGGCAGCTACCTCTGCTACGCGCCGGGGCAGTGGACGACGCTGCGCGGCGCGTTCGGCGAACCGGTCGGCGATCTGCACTTCGCGGGCGAGCACTGCTCGTTCGACAACCAGGGGTTCATGGAAGGCGGCTGCGAAACGGGCGAGGCCGTCGCCGCGCAGATCGTCGCTGCCCGAGGCATCGAGCGCGCGGCCTAGCGCGAGCCGGTTGCGGGGCGTGTCAGTCGACCCGCGCTTCTGTCGTGTCCCTGCCCATGGAGCATTCCGCTCCGTGGAGCGATACCCCGATGAACCGTCTCGCCGCTTCGATCGTATTGGCACTTGGCCTCGTTTCGGCCGGCGTCGATGCGCAACCGGTCCCGCAGGGGACCAGCATCACGTTCCAGGGCATGCTGCAGCAGTCGGGTACGCCGGTCGACGGGCTGCCGGACCTCGAGTTCCGCCTGTTCGACTCGGCGATGGCCCCCGTCGGCCCCGTCCTGTCCCGGCCCGACTGGCCGGTCAGCGGCGGCCAGCTGACGGTCGACCTCGACTTCGGCGCGGTATTCAACGGCGCCGCGCGATTCCTCCAGATCTCCGTCAACGGCACCGTGCTGACGCCGGTGATCCCGCTGACGAGCGCTCCGTATGCGCTCTCGGCGCAGGGCACCACCCCGAACGCCGTGGACGGCGTCAGCATCGTCGACAGCAGCGTCGGGACCGCGGACCTCGGTTTCGGCTCGGTGACCTCGTCGGACATCCAGATCGGGGCGATCACGACGGCGCACATCTTCGATGGGGTCATCACCGAGAACGATCTCGCCTTCGAGTCGGTCGGCATCGACCAGTTGAAGACCGAATCGGTCTCGCACATCCAGATCCAGAATTCGACGATCCAGGGCGAGGACATCGTCGGCAACGCGATCCTCGGATTGCATCTGGCCGACGGCACCGTCACCGGCGAAGACATCGCGACCGGAACGATCGAGGCGGTCGACGTCAACCCGGCCCTGGTCCAGCTGCGCGTCGCGCAGCAGTGCCCGGCGAACGAAAGCATTCGTGCGATCAACCTGAACGGCACGGTCGTCTGCGAGATCGACTCGATCGGGTCGTTCTCGGGCTGGTCGCTCGTCGGAAATAGCGGCACGACGCCCGCGTCGAACTTCATCGGCACGGGTGACGGTGCGCCGCTGCGCATCCAGGCCGTCGGTGGCGTCGGCATCAACACGACGGCGCCGCTCGCGACGTTGCACGTGCGCAAGGACTCGCCTGCGCTCGTGAACGCGACGCCCGATCCAGGGACGATCATCGCGGCGGAGCGGCCGGTCGGCAACGCGTTCGTCAGCATCATGGGCTCGGCGCAGCGCGGCCTCGTGTTCGGCGAACCGAACAACATCGCCGACGGCGGCCTCTACTACGACCTCGCCGGCAACGGGCTGCTCGATCTGCGAACCGGCGGCAACACCAGCCGTCTCGCTGTCGGCATCGCCGACGTCGATGGTGCGGCCGGCGTCGGGCCCGTCAACAGCCTGCAGATTTCGAACGTCGGCGGCACGGCGGGCTACATCAGCATGACCCAGGGATTCCTGGGCGCGGAGTTGAACTTCGGATTCGCGGGAAACCCGGGGCGATTCCAGGTTGGCGGCGTCGTTTCAACCTTCCGGTCGGGGCTGTTGGTGGACAACGTGCTGCAGGTGACCGGCAACGTCACGATGAGCGGCGGCAACCTGACGCTCGAGTCGGGCACCGCAGTCAAGCCGGGCGGCGGCTCCTGGGGCGTGTTCTCGGACGCGCGACTGAAGCACCACGTCGAGCCGCTCGAGGGCGCGCTCGACCGACTGCTCGCCCTGCGCGGCGTGCACTACGAGTATCTGCCGAGCGATTCGCCGATGCGTCCGGCGGGCCGGCACACCGGCTTCATCGCGCAGGAAGTGCGCGCGCTGTTCCCGGATTGGGTCGCCGAGGACAAGACCGGCTACCTCACCGTCGCGCCCCGCGGCTTCGAGGCACTGACGGTCGAAGCGCTGCGCGATCTCAAGGCCGAACAGGACGTCGAGAACGAAGCGTTGCGCAGCGAGAACGCGGCGCTACGCGCCGAGTTCGCGGCGATGCGTGCCGAGCTCGCGGCAATGCGCGCCGGGCGCGACGCCACGGCGCGGCGGGAGTGACGCGATGCGCACGCAAGGATCGAGGTGCGCACGCATCGGTCGGCGCCTGGGCGCAGTCGTGCTCGGGATCGCCGCAAGCGCTGCCACGCACGCCGTGGAGCCGCCGACCGCGCGCGGCAAGGTCGCCGGCGGCGCCTACGAGCTGCAGCCATTGCGAATCGCCAGTGGCGGTCGCACGGTGACCGGCGCGTCGTGGTCCCTGTGGGGCACGATCGGCCAGCATGAAGCACGCGTCGTTATCGCTGAAGGGGGTCAATACGCGTTCGAAGGCGGCTTGCACGCGGTCGCGGATCCTCAGGCCCCGCTCGTCGACGCGCTGTTCGCGGATGGATTCGAGTGAGATGGCGCGACGAATGAACGCGCGCCAACGGTTTCGTCCGGGAGGCTCGGTTTATGCACGTCCATTGGCGAGGATGCACTCGCTTCGGCGACGGCACCCGGGAATCGAAGGAATCCCCGTACGACGCGCGCCACATGGATCGGCGCGATCCGGGAGGGATCCATGAACCGCCGCACGCCGTTCGTTCCTGCATCGACCGACACGCTTCACGCGCGTCCGGTCAAGCGTCGCTGGCGTGTTCCGCCGCCGTTCTTCGTCGCGCAATCGTGGAAGCCGGCGATGCCTGAAGCGCGCCCGGGCATGTACGCGCGTGAACCGATGGCGCTGCCTCCCGGCTGGCTCGATGGACCGGGCCGCAGCCGCGAGGCCGCCGCGATGCGCGGCGTCCGGATCACCTACATCGCCTGAAGGCGGGCACGGGAGGCGGCGAACCCGCCGCCTTCGTATGATGCGCGCATGAGCGCATCGGACAAGGCCGAGCTGACGGGGCTTTTGCGCAAATGGAGCGCCGGCGACGGCGAGGCTGGCGAGGCGCTGCTCGCGCTCGTGTACGACCGCATCCGCGCGCTCGCGGCGAGCCGATTGCGCGCGGCCGGTGGCAATGCGCCGCTGCAACCGACCGAGCTCGTCAACGAGCTCGTCATCAACCTGCTCGAGGCCGGGATCGACTGGCAGGACCGCTCGCACTTCTTTCGCACGGTCGCGGTCGCGATGCGCAACATCCTGCACGACCTCGGCCGGCGCCAGTCCGCGGTCAAGCACGGCGGCGGGCAGTTGCGCGTCACGCTCGGCGCGGCGGAAGGCGAGGCGAGCGAATCGTCGAGCGACGCCGAGTCGCTGCACGAAGCGCTGCTCCTGCTGCGCGAGAACGATCCGCGCAAGGCCGACGTCATCGAGCTGACCTACCTCGTCGGCCTCGACCACAACGAGGTCGCGAAGACGCTCGACGTGTCGCTCGCGACCGTCAACCGCGACCTGCGCTTCGCCCACGCATGGATCCGCCAGCGCCTCTCCGAGTGAGCGTGCGCCGCCACTCCGGCCGCGACGCCCCTGTAGGAGGGGCCTCAGCCCCGACGCTCTTCTCCACGCCCGGTCGCCGCCCCATCGGGGCTGAAGCCCCTCCTACGAGATGAACGCCATATCGGAGCGGTGGAAGAAACTCGAGGCGCTCTTCGACCAGGCACTCGAGCTCGAGCCATCGAAACGCGCCGCGTGGCTCGCCGTGCTCGACGTCGACGACGACACGCGCCGCGAGCTCGCCGGCATGCTCGACGCCGACGCGATCTCGCAGGAGGACGGCGGGCTCACCGGACGCTTCGGCGCCGCGATCGCAAGCGCCGCCGAGGTGCCCGTGCCCGGCGAGCGCATCGGCCCGTTCCGGCTGTTGCGCGAGATCGGTAGCGGCGGCGTCGGGGTCGTCTTCCTCGCCGAGCGCGCCGACGACCAGTTCCACCAGGAAGTCGCGATCAAGGTCATCCGCGGCGTCGCGACCGGCGATGCGATCCGCCAGCTGCGGCACGAGCGCCAGATCCTCGCGGGATTCGACCATCCCGAGATCGCGCGCCTGCTCGACGGCGGCGCCACGCCCGGCGGCCTGCCGTACCTCGCGATGGAGTTCATCCGTGGCGCGCCGATCACCGACGCGTGCCAGAAGCTGCAGTTGCCGCAGCGCCGCCGGCTCGAGCTGCTCGCCGAAGTCGCGCGCGCGGTCCACTACGCGCACCAGCGCCTCGTGATCCATCGCGACATCAAGCCCGCGAACGTGCTGCTGCGCGACGACGGCCGTCCCGTGCTGCTCGACTTCGGCATCGCGAAGCTCATCGACGAGAAGGCGCAGCGCGAGCGGCTGGCGACGCAGCCGTGGTTCACGCCGGCGTATGCCGCGCCCGAGCAGCGGCGCGGCGGCGCCGTCAGCACCGCGACCGACATCTACGCTCTCGGATTGCTGCTGTTCGAGCTCTTGACCGACCAGCGTCCGATCCTCGACGTCGAGCAGCAGCTGATTGCGCCGAGCCTTGCGGCGCCCGAAGCGCGCCGGGCGACTCTGCGCGGCGATCTCGATCGCATCGTCGCGCTCGCGACGCAGGACGAGCCCGGCGATCGTTATCCGTCCGCTGATGCGCTCGCGCGCGACATCGAACGCTACCTCGCGGGCCAGCCCGTGCGCGCGGCACCGGACCGCGCGAGCTACCGGCTGCGCAAGTTCGTGACGCGGCATCGCTTCGCGGTCGCGGCGGCGTTCGCGGCGATCGTGCTGCTCGCCTCGGCTGCGGCATGGCTCGTCGCCGAGCGCGATCGCGCACTTGCCGCTGAATTGCGAGCCGAGCGCCAGAGCGTCGCGGCCGACGCCGTCACGTCGTTCCTCGTCGACCTGTTCCGCGAGGGGCCGGCGGGGAGTGCCGCGTCGCGCGCGCTGACGCCCGTAGCATTGATCGACCGCGGCCGCGAGCGCATGCGCGGGAACGCGCAGCTGAAGCCCGGGCAGCGCGCGCGACTCGCCGGCGTGCTCGGGCAGATCTACCTCTCGCTCGGCGAACCGCGCAAGGCGATCGAATCGCTCGAGGAGGGAATCGCCGAGGCGCGCGAGGAGGACGCCGCGTCGCTCGAGCTCGCGACGATGCTGAGCCATCTCGGCATCGCGCAGGCCGAGCACGGCGATCGCGCGGCGGCGCAGGCGTCGTACGAGCAGGCGGTCGAAATCGCGCGCGCCAACGGAACGGACGTTTCGCGACTCGAACCGCTCAGCGCGCTCGAATCCCGATTGCGAGCCGCGCCCGCACGCAGTGCCCGGCAGGACACCGAGTGAACGAGGCCAGGCGCTCGCGCCGCGGCCGCAGCGCCGCACCGGGCCCGCAACTCAGCGGATGACGCCGATCCCGACGCCGAACGAGAAGCGCGGGCCGGTGTGCTGGAATCCGCGGGGCCACAGGTGGATCTGTGTGGCCTCGAGCACCGGATAGACGTACAGCTTCTCGTCGATCAGCGACTCGCGCCGGCCGCGCACGAATCCGCGCATCGTCACGAAGCGGCCTTCCGGATAGTCGTAGCGTTCGACGTATCCCGGCAGCGTCGCGATGAAGCGTCCTTCGGTCGGCGCCCTCAGCATCGGGCGCTGGCGCCGGTCGAGCGGATACGCGAGCACTTCGAGCTCGCTGACGTCGGCGCGGTTGCGCACCTCGATGACCATGCCGCCCCAGAGCAACTCCTCGGCCGGCATCGGTGACAGGTCGGCCGCGCGGTACGGCGGCAGGTCGAGCCGCGGCGCGACCTCGGTGCGGATCGGTGGCGTCGAGCAGCTCGCGAGCAGGGCGAGCGCGAGGATCGGGAGCATTCGTTTCATTCGGCGATTCTAGTCCGCGGCATCGGCGGGGCATGAATACTTGAACAACGAACGCGGTCGCAACCGGGTTGTCGGGGCTGAGGCCCCTCCTACAGACGCGAGTCCCCGACCG
>DATLNY010000114.1:0-4200 GCA_035536495.1 Candidatus Saccharimonadia bacterium
GGATCGGCACGCACGATGACCTCGCCGTCGAGCTCGAGCACGAGGCGCAGCACGCCGTGGGCCGCGGGATGCTGCGGCCCGAAGTTCATCGTGTAGTTGCGGATCTCCTGCGACACGGGGCGTCCTATGGAGTCTTCGCAGGCGGCGCGACGCGCGCGGGCGACGGCGACTGGTCGGCGCGCGCCTGCGGCGGCGGCCGCTCGGCCTTCGCCTGGAGATAGCGCGAGTCGTCACGCAGCGTGCGCGGCACCAGGACACGTGGCTCGATCGAAACGGGCTCGTACACGACGCGGCCTTTCTCGGCGTCGTAGCGGACCTCGACGTTGCCGATCAGCGGGAAGTCCTTGCGGAACGGATGCCCGACGAATCCGTAATCGGTCAGCAGGCGGCGCAGGTCGGGATGCCCGTCGTAGACGATCCCGAACAGATCGAACGCCTCGCGCTCGAACCAGTTCGAGGCCGACCACACCTCGACCAGCGTAGGCACCGTGGGGGCAAAGTCGTCGGCGCAAAAGCTTCTAATCCGAATCCTCTCGTTGTTCGCAACCGACAACAAATGCACCACCGAAGCAAACCGCCTCACCATCGCCCGCTTCGGCCGATCCCCCCACGCAAACCGTCCCGGCCCGCCCTCGCCTTCGACACCGCGACTGAACCCTTCCGACGACACGTCTTTCGTGTCCCACTCGTCTTCGCCGTAGCCGAGGTAGTCGATCCCGCAAAGGTCGATCAGCACCTCGAACTTGAACTCGTCGCGCAGCGCGCGCGCAACCTCGAGCAGATGCTCCGGCGCGACGTCGATCGCGACCTGCCCGAGCGCGTCGGTCGCGCGCGCGAGGCGGTCGCCGAAGCGTGCGGCGAGGCGTTCCGGGAAACTCGTCGTCGGTTCGGGCATCGCGGGCATCGCCGCGCGCGTCGCGCCGTCCCGCCGGTCGCGGAACGGTGCCTGCGCAACGGCTCCTGTCAGGTTCGTTGGATGGTGCTGGTGCGGCGGATCTTCTTCTGCAACTGCAGGATGCCGTAGACGAGCGCCTCCGCGGTCGGCGGGCAGCCGGGCACGTAGATGTCGACGGGAACGATGCGGTCGCAGCCGCGCACGACTGCATACGAATAATGGTAGTAGCCGCCGCCGTTCGCGCACGAGCCCATCGAGATGACCCACTTCGGCTCGGGCATCTGGTCGTAGACCTTGCGCAGCGCCGGCGCCATCTTGTTGACGAGCGTGCCCGCGACGATCATGACGTCGGACTGGCGCGGGCTCGGGCGGAACACGACACCGAAGCGGTCGAGGTCGAAACGCGCGGCGCCCGCATGCATCATCTCGACCGCACAGCACGCGAGCCCGAACGTCATCGGCCACATCGAGCCGGTGCGCGCCCAGTTCACAAGGTGGTCGAGCCCTGTCGTGACGTAGCCGCGCTCGAGCAGCGGGTTGTCGCCGCCGGGCCGCAGGATGTCGTCGACCGCGGCGATCGGTTCGGGATTGAGGAACACGTCCTTCATTCCCATTCGAGCGCGCCCTTCTTCCAGACGTACGCGAAGCCGATCACGAGCAGCAGCAGGAACATCGCCATCTCGACGATCGCGACGACGCCGATGTCGCGGAACACGACCGCCCACGGGAACAGGAACGCGATCTCGAGGTCGAACACGATGAACAGGATCGCCATGAGGTAGTAGCGCACGTCGAACTTCATGCGCGCGTCCTCGAACGCCTCGAAGCCGCATTCGTACGGCGACAGCTTGTCGGCCCCGGGTCGACTGGGGCCGAGCAGCGAGCCGAGCCCGAGCAGGGCCACCGCGATGATGGTCGCCACGCCGAGGAACATCAGGATCGGCAGGTATTCGGAAAGGATCATCGGCTAGCCGGAAACGTCCGTATTCGCGGGTCCTGAAAACACATAACGCGCTCTCGGCGCGCTATGGGGTGCAACGTGATGGTGCCCGAGGGGGGACTCGAACCCCCACGACTGTCGTCGCTACCACCTCAAGGTAGTGCGTCTACCAATTCCGCCACCCGGGCAAGTTCTGCGCGTATCGAATTCTACTGGTTCCCGCCGCCTTCCGCTTCCTCGCCGTCGGTCGTTTCAGGCCGCTGTGGCTCGACCGGCGCTGCGTCCTTGGCCGGCGCGACGGGAACGTCGCCCGTCGGCGCGGTCGTCGGCGCGAGCACGGCGGCGGGCGCCGGCACTTCGAGCGTCGTCGCCGGAGCAGGTGCAGGTGCAGGTGCGGTCTCGACAGGCACTGCGTCCATGATGCCTTCGCCGGTCCCGCGCGTGATGCCCGAACGGGACACGTAGATGCCCATGCCGAGCGACAGCACGAAGAACAGCGTCGCGAGGACGGCAGTCGACTTCGTCAGGAAGTTGCTCGCGCCTCGCGCGCCGAACACGGTCGCCGAGGCGCCCGCGCCGAATCCCGAGCCGGCCTGCGCGCCGGCGCCGCGCTGGACCAGGATGAACGCGGTCATCGCGATCGCGACGAGCACGTAGATGATGTTGAGGATCGTGAGCAGGGCCATTCGGTTCACCGTTTTTCGCGCAGCCCCCTCAGGGCGCGCTGCCCGCCCGCGCATCACGCGCGGCGAGGCATATCTTGAGGAAATCGGCGGCTACGAGGGAGGCGCCACCGATCAGTCCGCCGTCGACATCGGGCTGCGAAAACAGCTCGAGGGCATTGCCCGGCTTGACGCTGCCGCCATAGAGGAGCCGCAGCGAGCGCGCGATTCTAGCATCGCGCCCGGCCACTTTGCCACGCAGGAACGCATGCGCCTCCTGCGCCTGCGCGGCGCTCGCGGTCCTGCCCGTACCGATCGCCCAGACCGGCTCGTACGCGATCACGGCCCGCTCGAACGCGGCGACGCCGGCGTGCTCGAGCAGCGCGTCGAGCTGCCGCCCGAGCACGTCCTCGGTGCGCCCGCCGTTTCGGTCGTCGAGGCTCTCGCCGACACACGCGATCGGGACGAGGCCGGCGGCCTGCGCCGCGACGAGCTTGCGCGCGACGAGCTCGTCGCCTTCGCCGTGATACTGGCGCCGCTCGGAATGCCCCACGATGACGTAGGTCGCACCGAGCTCGGCGAGCATCGCGGCCGAGACCTCGCCCGTGTACGCGCCCTCCGCGTGCGCGCTGACATCCTGCGCGGCGAACGCGACGCCGGTGGCGCCGAATTCCCGCACCAGCTCCGGCAGCAGCACGTAGGGCGGCGCGATCGCGAGCTCGACGCCGTCGGGTCGTGCCGACACGATCCCGGCTACGAGCGCGCGGGCCGACGCGCGCGAGCCGAACATCTTCCAGTTGCCCGCCACGAGTTGCGTTCGCATGCGTGCAAGGATAATGGATGGCCGCTCGCGCGTCGTTCGACGTGCGTTGCGGTGACCTTCCCCATCCACGGAGTCTCCATGCACGACCACACGCCTGCCCCGGGCTGGGCGCTCGTCACTGGTGCATCAGCCGGCATCGGTGCGGCATTCGCGCGCGAGCTCGCGCGGCGCGGTCATGCGCTCGTGCTCGTCGCGCGCCGCCGCGACCGGCTCGAGGCGCTCGCGCGCGAGCTCGGCGCCACGCACGGCGTGCGCACGCTCGTCGTCGCGCTCGACCTTGCGCGCGAGGACGCCGTTGCCGAGCTGCACGCAACGACCGAGGCGGCCGGGGTCGCGGTGGAGATGCTGGTCAACAACGCAGGCTACGGCGTGACGGGCCATCTCCCGGCGCAGCCGTGGGTAAGCCACCGCGATTTCATCCGCGTGCTGATGTCGGCGCCGGTCGAGCTGTGCTGGCGCTACGTGCCGGCGATGCAGGCGCGCGGCCGCGGCTACGTCGTTAACGTCGCGTCGCTGGCCGGCCTGATGCCGGGCTCGGCCGGGCACACCCTGTACGCCGCGTCGAAATCGTTCCTGATCAAGTTTTCGCAGTCGCTCGCGCTCGAGAACGCCGCGCGCGGTGTCCACGTCACGGCGCTGTGCCCGGGCTTCACGTACTCGGAGTTCCACGATGTGACCGGCGCCCGCGCGATCGTGTCGAAGATGCCGGACTTCATGTGGATGCAGGCCGACGAGGTCGCGGCCGACGGCGTCGACGCGGTGCTGCGCGGCGACGTCGTCCGGATCTGCGGCGCCGTCAACCGCGCGATCGGGTTCTTTGGCAAGCACCTTCCCGACGGGCTCGGGCTCCTCTTGATGCAGCGCCAGTCGAAGCGCTTCC
>DATLNY010000115.1:0-2439 GCA_035536495.1 Candidatus Saccharimonadia bacterium
GACTGCGCCGCGCAGCGCGCGTGCGGTACGCTATCGCAATCCCCGTTCACTGCTTCCCGCCTCCCGGGGCGCGCACGCCCATGCCCATGGAAAAGTCGTTCGACCCGCGCCAGATCGAGGCGAAGTGGTACCCGCGCTGGGAGGCGTCGGGTGCGTTCGCGCCGACCGGCCGTGGCGAGCCGTACACGATCATGCTGCCGCCGCCGAACGTCACGGGCACGCTGCACATGGGGCATGCGTTCCAGCACACGCTGATGGACGCGCTCGTGCGCTACCACCGCATGCGCGGCTTCGACACGCTGTGGCAGCTCGGCACCGACCATGCCGGCATCGCGACCGAGATGGTCGTGTCGCGGCTGCTCGAGAACGACGGCAGGTCGCGCAACGAGCTCGGGCGCGAGGCGTTCGTCGAGCGCGTCTGGCAGTGGAAGGCCGAGTCGGGCTCGACGATCTCGAACCAGATGCGCCGGCTCGGCGTGTCGGGCGACTGGGCGCGCGAGCGCTTCACGATGGACCCGGGCCTGTCGGCCGCGGTGACCGAAACCTTCGTGCGCCTCTACGAGCAGGACCTTGTCTATCGCGGCCAGCGGCTCGTCAACTGGGATCCGGTGCTGCTGACGGCGATCTCCGACCTCGAGGTCGTCAGCGAGGAGGAGACCGGCAAGATCTGGACGATCCGGTATCCGCTCACCGATGGATCGGGGCATCTCGCCGTCGCGACGACGCGCCCGGAGACGATGCTCGGCGACGTCGCGGTCGCGGTCCATCCCGACGACGAGCGCTACGCGCACCTCGTCGGACAGCACGTTTCGCTGCCGCTGACCGGCCGCACGATCCCCGTCATCGCCGATACCTACGTCGAGCGCGAGTTCGGCACCGGCGTCGTCAAGATCACGCCCGCGCACGACTTCAACGACTACGCGATCGGCAAGCGCCACGATCTCGAGCCGCTCTGCATGCTGACGCTCGACGCGAAGGTCAACGACAACGCGCCCGCGAAGTATCGCGGGCTCGACCGCTACGTCGCGCGCAAGGCCGTGCTCGCCGACCTCACCGAAGCCGGGCTGCTCGAGGCCGAGAAGCCGCACAAGCTGATGGTGCCGCGCGGCGACCGCTCGGGCCAGGTCGTCGAGCCGATGCTGACCGACCAGTGGTTCGTGCGGATGGACAGGTTCGCGCAGCGCGGCCTCGAGCTCGTCGAACACGGCAAGGTGCGCTTCGTGCCCGAGAACTGGAAGTCGACGTACGACCACTGGCTGTCGAACATCCAGGACTGGTGCATCAGCCGCCAGCTCTGGTGGGGCCACCGCATCCCCGCGTGGTACGACGCCGACGGCAAGGTGTTCGTCGGCACGAGCGAGGACGAGGTGCGCTCGCGCTACGGCTTCGGCCCCGAGGTCGCGCTGCGGCGCGACGACGACGTGCTCGAGACGTGGTTCTCGTCGGGCATCTGGTCGCATTCGACGCTCGGCTGGCCGCTCGAGGCGCCATACGTCGACGAAGGCGTCGCGAAGGCGAACTGGCCGTTTGATCGGCGCCGGCTGCCGACGTCGGTGCTCGTCACGGGCTTCGACATCATCTTCTTCTGGGTCGCCCGGATGATCATGCTGACGGAACACTTCACCGGCGAGGTTCCATTCCGCGACGTCTACATCACGGGGCTCGTGCGCGACCGCGACGGTAGCAAGATGTCGAAGTCGAAGGGGAACGTGCTCGACCCGCTCGACATCATCGACGGGATCTCGCTCGACGCGCTCGTCGAAAAACGCACCGCGGGCCTCATGCAGCCGAAGATGGCCGAGCGCATCGAGGCCGCGACGCGCAAGGAATTCCCGGCCGGCATCGAGGCGATCGGCGCCGACGCGTTGCGCTTCACGTTCGCGGCGCTCGCGACGCACGGGCGCGACATCAAGTTCGACCTCGCGCGCAGCGAGGGCTACAAGAACTTCTGCAACAAGCTCTGGAACGCGGCGCGCTTCGTGCTGATGAACACGGAAGGCTTCGAGGCGACCGGCAAGCCCGCGGCGGCGACGCAGCCCGAGCAGTGGATCCTGACCGAGCTCAATCGCACGCTCGACGAGGTCGCGACGCATTACGCGTCGTATCGTTTTGACCAGGTCGCGCAAACGCTCTACGAGTTCACCTGGAACGTCTATTGCGACTGGTTCGTCGAGCTCGCGAAGCCGGCCCTCGGCGGCACGGATACAGCCGCCGCAGATTCGACCCGCCACACGTTGCTGTACGTCCTCGAAGCGGTGTTGCGCGCGCTCCATCCGCTGATCCCGTTCGTGACCGAGGAGATCTGGCAGGAGGTCGCGCCGAAGCTCGGCGTCGCGGCCGAGACGATCAGCACGCAGGCGTATCCGGTGCGTGACGCATCGCTCGGCGATGCCGATGCGGCGCGCGAGATCGACTGGCTCCGCGCGATCATCTCCGAAG
>DATLNY010000116.1:0-8107 GCA_035536495.1 Candidatus Saccharimonadia bacterium
GAACGCATCCGCGAAGCGGCGGCCCAGACCGCGATGGACCTGCTGCACGGCGAGACCGGAACGTTCGTGCAGCAGACGACGCCGGGCCAGGCGGTCATCATCGTGCGCGGCCTCAAGGGTTCCGAGGTGCTGCATCTCGTCGACGGCTTCCGGCTCAACAACGCGTTCTTCCGCAACGCCCCGAACCAGTACATCGCGCTGGTCGACGGCCAGATGCTCGACCGCATCGAGGTCGTGCGCGGCCCGGCCTCGGCGTTGTACGGCGGCGACGCGATGGGCGGCGTCGTGCAGATGTTCTCGCCCGAGCCGCGCTTCGAGGACGGCGACTGGAGCGCATACGGCCGGTTGCGCTCGCACGTCGCGAGCGCGGACCTTTCCTCGCATTCCCGGATCGACGGCGCCGCGGGACGCGCGGGCGTCGCGCTGTCGGGCGGCGTGAGCTACCAGGACGTCGGCGAGCTGCGCACCGGCAGCGGCGGCCGCCGCCCGTTCACCGCGTACCGCGCGCGCGCGGCGAACGCGAAGCTGAACCTGCTTCTCGGCGACGCGCACGAGCTGATGCTGCAGGGCCAGTACCTCGAGCAACCCTCGACGCCGCGCTACGACGAGCTCGTGCCGGGCTTCGGCCAGGCGCAGTCGACTTCGGTCGAGTTCGCGTTCGAGCCGCAGGTGCGGCGCTTCGCCCATGCGCGCTACCGTCACACGGGCGGCACGGCGCTGTGGGACTCGCTCGAGTCGCAGCTCGGGCGCCAGGAGATCGTCGACGACCGCCGCACGCGCGAGCGCGGCACGAGCAATCGCGAGCTCGAGCAGAACTCGAGCACGCTCGACGGCTTCTCGCTGCAGGCGAGCAAGGCGCTCGGCGCGCACTACCTGACGTACGGCGCCGAGCTCTACACCGACACCGTGCGCTCCGCGCGCGTGCGCGAGAGCTCGAACACCGGCGCGATGATGGCGCGTCCGCCGCGCTTCCCCGACGGCTCGACGATGGACCAGCTCGGCGTGTTCGTCGCCGACGACGTCGTGCTGGGGCGTTTCGACTTCAACGGCGGCCTGCGCTACAGCCGCATCGACACGCGCTTCGACGATTTCGGCGGGTTCTCGGTCGCGAGCCGCAACGACGATGTTTCCGGCATGCTCGGCATCGCGTACGCGCTCGACGACGACTGGAAGCTCGTGTCGAACCTCGGCCGCGCGTTCCGGCCGCCGAACATCTTCGACCTCGGCACGTTCGGCGACCGGCCGGGCAACCGCTTCAACATCCCGAACCCGGAGCTCGAGCCGGAATCGGTCACGACGCTCGATATCGGCTTCAAGCACGGCGGCGAGCGCTGGGCCGCCGAGGCGTTCGCGTTCGCGTCGCGCTACGAGGACAAGATCACGTCGGTCCTGACCGGGGAGACGACGCAGACGGGGCGGCTCGTCGTGCAGAGCCGCAATGCGACGAAGCTCGAGCTGCGCGGCGTCGAAGCGGGACTGCGTGGATCGCCGCGCGACGACCTCGACGTCTACGCGAGCGCGACGTACACCCGCGGCGACGAGGCGATCGCGGCCGACGAATACCCCGCCGACCGCATCCCGCCGCTGTTCGGCAAGCTCGGCGCGCGCTGGCGCGCAAGCGACCGCGTCACGCTCGAGGGCTACGCGTACTACGCGGCGCGCCAGGATCGCCTGAGCCCGCGCGACGCGGTCGATCCGCGGATCGATCCGGAAGGCACCGCGGGCTGGGTGACGTGGAACGCGCGCGTGGCGTACCGTGCGAGCGACGCGATCGACATGTCGCTGCGGCTCGAGAACATCGGCGATCGCGGCTACCGCGAGCACGGCTCGGGCCTCGACGAACCGGGCTTCAACGCGATCGTCGGGATCGACTGGCGGTTCTGAGCAATGTCCGCGCGGGCGCTGCGTCGTGCCGGCCGTACGCGTCAGCGCGGCAGCGCGCGGTGCCCGATGTCGCGGCGGAAGAATGCGCCGTCGATGCGTACCCGCTCGACCATGGCGTACGCGCGTGCGCGCGCGTGTCGCAGGTCGTCGCCGAGCGCACAGGCGGTCAGCACGCGCCCGCCGGCGGTCACGACCTGGCCCGCCTGCTCGGTGGTCCCGGCGTGGAAAAGCTTCACGTCGCGGCTGATCGGTACGTCGAGCCCCCTGACCGCATCGCCGGTCCGCACCGTCCCAGGATAGCCCGCTGCCGCGACGACGACGCCGAGCGCGGGGCGCGCGTCCCATCGCGCCGTGGTCTGGTCGAGGCGGCCCTCGAGCGCGGCCTCGATCAGCTCGACGAGATCGGATTCGAGCCGCATGAGGATCGGCTGCGTCTCGGGATCGCCGAGGCGCACGTTGAACTCGAGCACCTTCGGCTCGCCAGCGGGCGAGATCATGATGCCGGCGTAGAGGAAGCCGATGAACGGCGCGCCGTCGGCCGCCATGCCGCGCAGCGTCGGCTCGATCACCTCGCGGCGGATCCTCGTCTCGAGCGCCGGCGTCACGCACGGCGCCGGCGAGTACGCGCCCATGCCGCCGGTGTTCGGCCCGAGGTCGCCCTGGTCGCGGCGCTTGTGGTCCTGGCTCGTCGCGAACGGCAGCGCGTGCACGCCGTCGGAAAGCACGATGTAGCTCGCCTCCTCGCCCTCGAGGAACTCCTCGATCACGACGCGGCGCCCGGCGCCGCCGAGCGAGCCGCCACCGAGCATGTCGCGCAGCGCGAGCTCGGCGTCGGCATTCGTCAGCGCGACGACAACGCCCTTGCCCGCCGCGAGCCCGTCGGCCTTGACGACGATCGGCGCGCCTTCGCGCCGGACGTAAGCGAGTGCCGGCGAAAGCCCGGTGAAGCTCGCGAAGCGCGCAGTCGGGATACCGTGGCGCGCGAGGAAATCCTTCGCGTACGCCTTCGAGCCCTCGAGCTGCGCCGCTGCCCTGCGCGGCCCGAAGATCCGCAATCCGCGCGCGCGGAATGCGTCGACCACGCCCGCGACGAGCGGCACCTCGGGGCCGACCACGGTCAGCGCGACGCCTTCCGCGAGCGCGAGCGCGAGCAGCGCCTCGACGTCGGACGCGGCAACCGCGACGTTGCGCACGCCCGGCTCGCGCGCGGTGCCGGCGTTGCCCGGCGCGACGAGCACCTCCCCGACGCGCGGCGACTGCTTGAGCTTCCAGGCGAGCGCGTGCTCGCGCCCGCCGTTGCCGATCACCAGCACCTTCATCGCGCGACTCGCTGCATTCGCGTCGCTCGGCTCGGCGACGTCATCCCGGCCATGGATTGGCCGGGACCCAGTCCCAGGGAGGGATCCGACGCATTTTCGTCACTGACGTGCACGTCAGTGACGAAAATGCCGCACGCCGGTGAACACCATCGCGATGCCGTGCTCGTCGGCGGCCGCGATGACCTCCCTGTCGCGCATCGAGCCGCCCGGCTGGATCACCGCGCGGATGCCCGACGCGGCCGCTGCATCGATGCCGTCGCGGAACGGGAAGAACGCGTCCGACGCCATGACGCTGCCCGCGACCTCGAGCCCCGCCTCGTCCGCCTTCATCGCGGCGATCCTCGCGCTGACGACGCGGCTCATCTGCCCCGCGCCGATCCCGATCGTGCGGCGCTCGCGTGCGTAGACGATTGCGTTCGACTTCACGTACATCGCGACCTTCCACGCGAATACGAGGTCGTCGAGCTCGTCCGCCGCGGGCTCGAGCCTCGTCACGCAGCGCAGCGACGCGGCGGTCACGGCGTCGGTGTCGGCGTCCTGCACGAGCATTCCTCCCGCGACGCGCTTGAAGTCGAGCGCCGGCGCCGCGCGTTCCCATGCACCGGTCTCGAGCACGCGCACATTCGGCTTCGTCGCGCAGATCGCGAGCGCAGCGGGCTCGACCTGCGGCGCGATGAGCACCTCGACGAACTGCCGCGCGAGGATCGCCTCGGCGGTCGCTGCGTCGAGCGGCCGGTTGAACGCGATGATGCCGCCGAACGCCGACACGGGATCGGTCGCGTACGCGCGCTCGTACGCGTCGAGCGGCGTCGCCGCGAGCGCGACGCCCCCGGGGTTCGCGTGCTTGACGACGACGCAGGCGGGCTCGTCGAACTGCTTGATGCACTCGAGCGCCGCGTCGGCGTCGGCGAGGTTGTTGTACGACACCTCCTTGCCCTGCAGCACGCGCGCGCTCGCAGCGATCCCGCGCGGCCGCCCCGGCTCGAGGTACAGCGCGCCGGCCTGGTGCGGGTTCTCGCCGTAGCGCAGCGCGATGCCCCGCTCGTACGAAACGTGCAGCGTCGGGGGAAATCGCGTCGGTGTCCCGGATTCGCGCGCGCCGAGCCAGCTAGCGACGAGGCCGTCGTAGCGCGCCGTGTGCGCGTACGCGCGCGCCGCGAGCGCGCGGCGCTGCGCGAGCGTGGTGCCGCCGGCCGCGAGCGCGGCGAGCACCGCGGTGTAGTCGCCGGGCTCGACGACGACCGCGACGCGCGCGTGGTTCTTCGCCGCGGCGCGCAGCATCGCGGGACCGCCGATGTCGATGTTCTCGACCCCGGCCTCGAGCGTGCAGCCGGGATCGGCCGTGACGCGCTCGAACGGGTAGAGGTTCACGACGAGCAGGTCGATCGGGACGATGCCGTGCGCGGCCATCACCGCGTCGTCGCTGCCGCTGCGGCCGAGGAGCGCGCCGTGCACGCCGGGATGCAGCGTCTTGACGCGTCCGTCCATGATCTCGGGGAACCCGGTGAGCTCGCTGACGTCGCGCACCGCGATGCCCGCGTCACGCAGCGCGCTCGCGGTACCGCCGGTCGAAACGAGCTCGACGCCGCCGGCCGCGAGCGCGCGCGCGAGATCGACGAGCCCGGTCTTGTCGGAAACCGAGAGCAGCGCGCGGCGGACGGGAACGAGGACGGTCATGGAGAACGGCTGGGTTTGAGGACTGAGCGCCGAGGGCTGCGCAAGCCCCGCAATCATGCCGTCCTCGCCACTCAGAGCTTCGCGTCGGCGAGCTTCTTGCGCAGCGTCGCGCGCGTGATGCCGAGCACCTGCGCGGCGCGCGTCTGGTTGCCGTCGCAATGTCGCATGACCTCCGCGAGCATCGGTGCCTCGACTTCGCCGAGGACCATGCGATACAGGTTGTCGGCGGCGTGGCCGCCCATGTCCGAGAGATAGCGGCGCACTGCACGCGCGACGCATTCGCGCAGCGCCTGCTGGTGCAGGCCCGGTTCCTGGTCGATGCGCAACGGAGTGACGGCGTTCAAGGCGCGGGTCCCGGAGATTCTTCCCTGAAGTGATTCGCGACGCCGCCCCCTGCGACTCCACGATCTCCCACCCATCGGCGCGATGCTCGCGCTGCGGCCGATTCCGGGCGGGCGCGAATCTTAGCGCCGTGCGACGCGCGCCGAAAGCCCCGCGTGCGATCGAAGCGAGCCGTACCGTGTTCCACGCGCGCGCCCGTGCCGAAATCTCGCTCGTTATACTCCGTGAAACTTCCGGCGGCGATCGATGCTCTGGCTCAAGGCGTTCCACATCGTGTTCGTCGTGACGTGGTTCGCGGGGCTGTTCTACCTGCCGCGCCTGTTCGTCTACCACGCGCAGGCGAGCGACGCCGTTTCGCTCGACCGCTTCGCGACGATGGAGCGCCGGTTGCTCGTCATCACGCACGTCGGCGCGGTGCTCGCGCTCGGCTTCGGGCTCGCGATGCTCGCGCTTGCGCCGGGCTGGCTCGACTTCGCATGGATGCACGCGAAGCTCGCGCTCGTCGTGCTGCTCGTCGCGTACCACGCCAGCGCGGTCGTGCTCGCGCGCGCGCTGCAGGCGGGGCGCGCGCGCAGCGTGCGCTGGTACAGGCTCTACAACGAGCTGCCGGCGCTGCTGCTGGTCGGGATCGTCGTGCTCGTCGTGGTCAAGCCGTTTTAGATCGTCCGGAACAAGTCCATCCTGGACTTGTCCGGACTCGGCGAGCTCGAACGCCGTCGCGGAGGCATCTGTGCGCGTCGGAGGGCCGTGGTGACCTTGCTATAGTCGGGCTGGCCGTCCCGGGGTGACGATCGAGATGCAGGTTCGCGATGACACGCAGCGCAATGCCGATCTGCGGCAGGCGTTCCTGCGGCATCTCCCGCGGCGCATGGAGAGCGCGCGCCGCCGCGGGCTGCAGCTCGTGCGCGACGGCTGGGACATCAATGCGCTGATCATGCTGCGGCGGGAGCTCGACGCGATGGCGACCGCGTGCGATCGCTTCGGGCGCGGCGACATCGAGACGCGTCTCGCCTCGATCGCGCGCGAGATCGAGCCGTTCGTCGAAGCGCACGAGCTGCCCGAGGGCGACCGCACGCTGCGGCTCGCCGGCATGTTCGACGGCCTCGGGCTCCTGGTCGACCAGCTCGACCTTCCGAGCCCCGACTCGCAGGCCTCGTCGCGCGACGCGAGCGGTGGTTTCCAGATCCACACTTCGCCGCCATCGGACTTCATCGCGCGCTACGCGCGGCCGGTGCCGCTGGCCGACCCGAACGATGAGGTCGACGAGGCCGACGAGGCGCCTGCAGAATCGGTCGCGGAGCCCGAGCCGCCGGAGCTCGCGTTCGAGCCGGCCCCTGGATTCCCTGCTCCCGACGAGCCGACGCCGCGGCTGCCGGGTTCGGTCGCGGCCCCCACGCCGGTCGAAAGCGCGCCGCCGACGTGCGTGCTGCACCTTACGGACGGCAATCCGGTCGCCTCGGAGCTCGACCTGCGGCTCGAGGCGGAAGGCTGGCAGATCGAGCTCGTCGACGACGCCGAGGCACTTCAGGACCGCCTCGGCAGCGGGCCTTCGAACCTCGTCATCGTCGACCCGCGCCACTTCGGCGAGCTCGATGCGATCGGCGCGTCGATCCGCGCGGTGCGCGATCGCAGCGGCGCGCGACTGCCGCTGCTCGTGCTCTCCGAGGACGCCGAAGTCGCGACGCGGTTGCGCGCGATGCGGGCGGGCGCTGACTCGTTCATCGCGCTGCCGGCCGCCGCGGGCGACGTCGCGGCGCGCGTGCGCGAGCTGCTCGAGGCCGGCAGCGACACGCCATACCGCGTCCTCATCATCGAGGACGACCGCTCGCAGGCGATCTTCGCCGAGACGATCCTGAAGAAGGCCGGCATGGTGACGTGCTCGGTGATGGATCCGCTCGCGGCGCTCGAGGCGCTCGAGACGTTCCAGCCGGAGCTGATCCTGATGGACCTCTACATGCCGAACTGCGACGGCATGGAGCTGACGACGCTGATCCGCGAGCGCGAGCAGTTCGCCGCGACCCCGATCGTGTTCCTGTCCGGCGAGACCGACGCCGACAAGCGCTTCGACGCGCTCTCGGCCGGCGGCGACGACTACCTCGAGAAGCCGATCCGGCCGAAGTACCTCATCTCGGCGGTGACGAACCGCGTGCGTCGCTCGCGCCAGCTCAGCCTCAAGGTCCGCGCGCAGAATCCGCGCGACGCGACGAGCGGCCTGTACGCGCGCGGCCACGTGCTGGCGCGGATCGGCGAAGCGCTGACGTCCGACGAGGCGCACACGAACCTCGGCGGCGTGCTGTTCCTCATCATCGACGGCGCGCAGTCGATCCGCGAGCGCATCGGCCTTTCGGCGTTCGACCAGCTCATCAACCAGGCCGGCACGCTGCTCGCAGCGGCGCTCGGCGCGACGGATCTCGGCGCGAGGTACGGCGACACGAGCTTCCTCGTGCACTCGCCCGGGCGCGGCGAGGTCGAGCTCGTGCGCTTCGGCGAGGACCTGCGCGCGCTGTTCGCGCGGCAGGTGTTCGAGTTCGGCGACAAGTCGCTCTCGCTCGCGATCGCGGTCGGCGTCGCGCCGTTCGCGCTCGGCTGGCCCGACGCGTCGGCGATCGTCAACGCGGCCGAGCGCGCGTGCGCGCAGTCGCGCGGCGAGCGCGAGCACAAGGTGCGCGTGTACGAGCCGAGCCTCGCGATCTACGCGAACGACCCGCGCGATACCCTGCTGCGCGAGATCCGCCACGCGCTGCAGCACGACGGCTTCCACCTCGTGTTCCAGCCGGTCGTGTCGCTCAAGGGCGAAAGCGAGGAGAAGTTCCAGGTGCTGTTGCGGCTGCGTTCGCCCGACGGGCGCGAACACGCGGCCGCCGAGATCCTGCCGCTGGTCGCCG
>DATLNY010000117.1:0-4169 GCA_035536495.1 Candidatus Saccharimonadia bacterium
AAAGTCGGCAGGCGACCCCCCATTCGGCAGCGCGCCGTCCGGTCCGCAGCGGGTTGCCGCATGGCCTGCTTCCGCCCAAGGTTGGCACTCGCACCCGACCAGCGGCAACGCCGATGACCCGCTGACGAAGCGCCGGGGGCGAGCCGTACGCGTCTGGTCCGCGCGCTTGCAGCCATGGAGAAGCATGTGAAACTCCGAATTCGATCGTTCCGTTACGCGTTGCTGGGCGCCATCGCGCTGAGCGGCTCGGTGTACGCGAAACTCAACCACGGGTTCGAAGACGCAGCGCCGTAGCCACAGTTCACCCTAGCCCGGCTGACGTCGGCAAATAGGAACGCGAAGCGCGAACCGGAAGGCGGTGGGCCGACGCATGCGCTCGGGACCGGGCACGACGTATAGTCGGCCAACGGCCGCGCGGCAAGGCGGACATGCAATCCAGGCATCCGGTCCACGACGACCGCATCACCGCGATGGCGTGCTTCGCACGTCACGCCGCGGCCCTGGTGCTTGCCGCATGCGCCTGCCCGTTCGTGTCCGTCGCGGCGTCGACTGAAGCAGACCTCGAACAGGGCTTGCCGCTGCTCAAGACGATTGCGCCGGCGACGTTCGATTCGCCGCTCTCGCCGGTCGGTCCGCAAGCGTTCGACCTCGAGCGTCTCGCCGACGGCTCGCTGCTCGTCGCCAACAACGAGGGCCTGCTCCGTCTGCTCGGCACGGGTTCGCGCACGTGGAGCCCGTTGCGTGGCGTGGTGTTCGCGGTGTCCGCAAGAGCCGACGGAACGGTGTTCGTCGGCGGCGTCGCCGATCTCGGCTACTTCGAGCGCTTCGGCCGCGACTTCGTGTCGCTCGCCCCGTGGGCGGAGAAGCTCGGCCTTCCGTTCGGGGAATTCTGGGTCGTGCTGCCCGGCCAACCGGATACGTACTTCGCCGACCGGCAACGCGCGTACCGCTGGGACGGCAAGGCGATGTCGCTCGTCTACGCGGCGCGGGGTGAGATCCGCAAGGGCGCGGCGATAGCTGGCCTCGCCGTGATCCTCGATCCCGGTGCGGGATTGATCGCGCTCACGGGCGGCACGGCGCGCCGCATCGATGGAAGCGAAGCGCTGCTGGAAGCGGGTGACTGCGCGCTGATCGGCGCTGATGCGTCGATCGTGAGCCTGTGCGGTGACGGCGCGCTGCGCTTCTGGTCGACGCAGGGCCTGCAGCGCACCGTGGTGCTCGACGCCGCGCTCGCGAGCCAGCTCGCGCAGGCGCACGTCATGTCGCTTGCGGTGGTCGAGCCACAGGGTTACGCGGTCGGCACGCGCACGAGCGGCCTGTTCCTGCTCGGCGCCGGCGGCGAGCGGGTCGGGCGGCTGTCGCAATCCGCGGGCCTCGACGACATCCGCATCTTCGATCTGCTGGGGCTCGGCACGGACGGGCTCTGGCTCGCGCGCGACTATGGGCTGGCCCTGGTCGAATGGCCCGGGCAAGTCAGCCGCTACGACACCGCGATCGGCTTGCCTCGCGTGCCATTCGGCGTCGCGCGCGCGGGCGGCGTCATGCATTTCGGCACTGCACGCGGCATCTACCGGCTCACATCGGCCGAGAACGGTTTTCCCGCTGCCGTGCCGCACGCGCTCAGCGACGAAGTGCTTTTCGATCTCGAAGCCGCGGGCCCGACCTTGTTCGCAGCGACGCGCAAGGGCCTGTACGCAGTCGAAGACGGCAGCGCGCAGCTCCTGGATCCACGCCTGTGCTACGAGATCCTGGTCCACGCCGGCCCGCCGCTGCGGCTGCTCGTCGTCAGCGACCGTGACGCCTGGATCATGGAGCGCGGTGCGGCCGGCTGGCGCAGCCTCGGCAACCTGCCGATCATTCGCTCCGAGATCCGTCGCATCGTTGAGGAAAGTCCGACCGCGGTGTGGCTCTCGAGCCGCTCCGCGCGGCAGTTGTACCGCGTGAGCTGGCCGTCCGTCGCGTCAGCGTGGTCGATCGACGGAGCGCGCGTCGAGGACTTGCGGTCGGCCGCGGGCGCGCCCGCGGATCCGATCGTGCCGCTGAAGTTTCCCGACGGGCTCGCGTTCGCCGCAGCGCCGGGAATCTTCCGATTCGATGCCGCGGCGCGCGAGTTCGCACCCGACGCCGAGCTGACGAAGTTGTTGCCGCGCGAGCGCGGCGAAGTGCGCGACGCGCTGTCGATCGATGCCGATCGCGTGGTCGTCGTGCAGCACGACAGTTACCGGATGCTGCACCGTTCGGGCGGCAAGTGGGAGCTGCTGACGACTCCGCTTGCGCGCATACCGCGCGGCGCGTCGCCGCGCTCGCTCGCGCTCGAGCCCGACGGCACGGTTTGGGTCGCGACCAGTGATGCGATCTACCGCCACCGGCCGCGCACCCAGAGTGCCTTGCCATCGTTGCCGCACCCGCGGATCGAGCTCGCGCGCGACACCGGTGAAGCGCGGGAATTGCGCGCCGACGCCGCCCCGCTCGACCTCGGCGTCGCGCCGATGCGGCTCTCGTTCCGGTTCTCGAACGCGATCCTGCTTGCGGCGGAGCAGGTGCGCTTCCGCTCGCGGCTTACGCCGCTCGAACGCCATTTCAGTCCATGGGGCGCAACTCCGCTGCGCGAGTTCGCGTACGTGCCGGGCGGCGATTACACGCTCGAGGTCGAGGCACGCGACGTGTTCGACCGGGTCAGCGCGCCGACGCGCGTGCGGCTGCACCTCGACGCGCCGTGGTACCAGCGCACCTGGGCTGCCGTGCTCGCGGCCGCAATGCTGATCCTCGGAATGGCGGTCGTCGTGCGAGCCAACGATCGCCGCCTGCGATCGCGAGCCGCTGCGCTCGAGCAGCTGGTCCGCGAGCGCACCCGCGCGCTGGAGGAAGCGAGCGTCACCGACCTGCTGACGGGCTTGCGCAACCGGCGTTATTTCGATGCCGCCGTGCAGGAGCTCCAGGTTGGCCGGAACGGCGTGTTCGCCGCACTGATCGACGTCGATCATTTCAAGCGCATCAACGACACGCTCGGCCACGACGTCGGCGATCGCGTGTTGCAGAAAATCGCCTCGCGTCTCGTGCAGGCTGCGCCGCGCAACAGCGCGTTGTTCCGATGGGGCGGCGAGGAATTCCTGATGCTCGCGCGCCCCAACGTCGACGGCTTCGATCACGTCGCGCTCGCGTGCGGCCTGCTCGACTGCATCGGCCGCACTCCCATCGCGACCGACGCAGGCGAGACGATCGCCGTCACGTGCTCGATCGGATGGGAAATCCTGTTGCCGCGGGATGGCGCCGCGTTGCGTGATGCCCTGCGCCGCGCGGACGCGCATCTGTACGAGGCGAAGCGCGGCGGGCGCAATCGTGCACACGGGCCGGGCGGCGCCGTGTGCGGGGGCACCGAAACGGCGTCAGACTGACTTTCGCGGACGGTGCCGCGGCCGCGACGTCAACTCGGAAAGTGACTTTCACCCCGTTCTGACTAGCGCCATTCGTCGATGTGGCCCGGTCGAGGGTTGCGGCCGCCAACCGCCGTGATGAGACCTGCGCCTGCCTGGTCAACTTGCGCGCGGGGCTTCGCGCAGTACGGCGTGCGCGCGAGCGCCAACGTATAGCTCGGGCCGTCGCCGCTGCCGTGCTCGTCGTACACCTTGAACATCATGCCGGCGTGATAGCTCGACGCGTAATCGCCCAGCCGATCGTTATCGCGCGCCGTCCAGCACCAGCCGGTGTGCTCGGCGAGCCGCGTGCGCAGGCCCTGCATCGGCAGGTCGCATTCGAAGTCGATCGCCCACATTTCCGCGATCCCGCCGAAGCGCGAGGTCGCAAGCCGCACGAGCGAGCGGATGCGCGCGAGTTGCTCGTCGATCGGTCCGGGCCCGTCCGCGGCGAGCTGCGTCTCGACCTCGACGGAAACGGCGTCCGCCTCGTCGACCGAATCGGCACACGCCTTTCTGATCCGATGCAGTGCTTCGCGGTAGCGATCGCGCCGTTGCTGCGCGCGCGCGAGCTCGAGCACGCGCTCGAGCGCCTCCGATCCGGCTGCCGCAGCGAACGACCGCAGCGCTTCGGCGCCGTCCGCAGCATCGATGCACTCTTCGTGTACCGCGAGCGGCCACAGCGCGTCGAGCCAGTAGGCGTCGCTGCGAGCACCTACGTCGAACGCGTCGTCGCCCGATTCGGCGAGGATGCGC
>DATLNY010000118.1:0-14381 GCA_035536495.1 Candidatus Saccharimonadia bacterium
CAGCGACGCTTCCCTGCCGGGCTCGATCCGCGCGCCACTACCCGAGGGCGACGCATCCGGCGGCGCCGTGTAGTCGGCGCCGGCGGGCGCGTCGCCGCTCGCCGGGATCACGAGCGAGCGCGACGTCTCCGGCGCATCGAGATCGGGCGGGACTTCGAGCGGACGCCCTTCGCGACTGCCCTGGTAGGCCTCGCGCTTCTTGCCGCCGAACATCCCGCAGCCTGCGAGCACGAGCGAAGCTGCGAGCACGAGCGAACGAAAAACCATCACCTTCGACATTCGACCTCCATGGATGCGCCTACGCGGCGCGCGACGCACCGCTCCCGCGTTCGACGCGGTCGAGCAACGCGAGCGACTCGTTGGCGGCCGCGTGGTGCGCGGCCGTGAGCTCGGTCAGCGGCAGTCGCAGCGCCGACGCGATGCGTCCCTGGCGTGCGAGCAGCCACTTGACCGGAATCGGGTTCGGCTCGACGCCGAGGAAACCGTAGAGCGGCGCGAGCTCGGCATCGAGCGCGCGCGCGGCATCGCCGCGCCGCTCGCGCACGAGGCCGCACAGCTTCCGGAACGCCGCCGGGCACGCGTTCGCGGCGACCGAGATCACGCCGTCGGCACCGGCGAGCATCGCGCGCGCCGCGGTCGGATCGTCGCCCGAGAGCACCGCGAAGCCGTCGTCGCGCAGCGCGAGCAGCGCCTGCATCCGTTCCTCGTCGGGCCGGGCCTCCTTGACGCCGACGATCATCGGGTGCGGCGCGAGCCGCGCGACGGTTTCCGGCAGCAGGTCGCAACCGGTGCGCCCGGGCACGTTGTAGAGCACGACGGGCAGCTCGCCGCCGTCGGCACGCGCGCTGTAATGGCGATAAAGGCCTTCCTGGGTCGGCCGCACGTAATACGGCGTCACGACGAGCGCCGCGTCGGCGCCGGAGAGGCGCGCGCGCGCGACGAGCCGGGCGGCCTTGTGCGTGGCAGCCGCGCCGCATCCGGCGATGACCGGCAAGCTGCCGTCCAGCCGGCTCGCGGCGGTCGCGACGAGCGCCTCGAACTCGGCCTCTTCGAGCGCGGCCGATTCGCCGGTCGAACCGGCGACGACGATCGCTTCGGTACCGGCGTCGCGGTGCCAGTCGAGCAGCCGCTCGAACGCGGCGAGGTCGAGCTCGCCGTCGGGCGTGAACGGCGTGACGATCGCGCAGATGCTGCCGGTGAAACGCATGGTCGTCGGAGGGACTCGGGAATGATGCGCGGCCGCCACGGCACGAGGGCCGCCGGCTGGTGACGCCTTGCCAAAGCAGCCGATCGCGCGCGACGCGCGGCGTCCGGGAGGTTACGATGTTACAGGCCGCATTCCGAAGGGCACAAGTATTCGTGCGCCCCGCTCCACAATGGTTTAATTTGCGTAAGGACGCGCCGCCGCGCGGGGCAGCACCATCAAGAAGATCAAAGTGGCCCGACCTCCCTCGAACGAGAACTACATCCTCCTCACCGCGACCGCGACGCAGCCGACCACGGCGTTGCTGCCGCTGTCCAAGCGCATCAGCGAATGCGGCTGCAACGTGATCGAAGCGCGCCTTTCGACGCTCGGCCAGGACGTCACGATCGCGTGCCTCGCGGTCGGCCCGTGGGACGCGATCGCGAAGCTCGAGACCGGCATCGCGCGGCTCGAGCGCGACGAGGGCCTCAAGGTCGCGCTGGTGCGCACCAACGCAAAGGCGCCGCCCGGCAACCTGCTGCCGTACGTCGTCGAGGTCGTCAGCGCCGACAAGCCCGGCGTGCTGTACCAGCTCGCCGAATTCTTCGCGACGCGCGGCATCACGGTCGAGCAGCTGACCTCGAGCTGCTACAAGGCGATGCAGACGGGCGCCGACATGTTCTCGGCGCAGATCACGATCGGGATCCCCGCGAAGACGCACATCGCGTCGCTGCGCGACGATTTCCTCGAGTTCTGCGATGCACTGAACCTCGACGCGATCATGGATCCGATGAAGTTCTGATGCTCGAACCCGGCAAGAAGCTCCCGAAATTCGCGCTGCCGGCTTCCGGCGCGCGCACGCTGACCCAGGCCGATTTCGCCGGCCGCAAGCTCGTCGTCTACTTCTACCCGAAGGACGCGACGCCCGGCTGCACGCTCGAGGCGCAGGATTTCCGCGACCGCCACGCGGCGTTCTCGCAGGCCGGCACCTCGATCGTCGGCGTCTCGCGCGACAGCGCGGCCTCGCACGATCGCTTCTGCGCGAAGCAGGAGCTGCCGTTCCCGCTGCTTTCGGATCCCGACGAGGCGCTCTGCAATGCGTTCGGCGTGATCCGGGACAAGAACATGTACGGCCGCACCGTGCGCGGCATCGAGCGCAGCACGTTCCTCTTCGACGAAAGCGGCGTGCTGCGCCGCGAATGGCGCGGCGCCCGCGTGAAGGGCCACGCCGACGAAGTGCTCGAAGCCGCCCGCGCGCTTTGAAACGCCCCGCACCGAAGCATTCGACCCCCGCCGCGCCCGCATCGGCCGGCGGGGCCGTGTTGCCTGCACCCCGAAAGACGAGGAAGCGACCACGCATGATGTCCGTCGAGAAGCGCGTTTACGTGCTCGATACCAACGTGCTGATGCACGACCCGACGTCGCTGTTCCGCTTCGAGGAGCACGACGTCTACATCCCGATGACGGTGCTCGAGGAGCTCGACCACGCCAAGAAGGGCGTTTCCGAAACGTCGCGCAATGCACGCCAGGTCAGCCGTTTCATCAACGAGCTCATCGAGACGCAGGGCGCGGACAGCATCGGCAAGGGACTGAAGCTTGCACGTCCCGAAGCGCTGCGGCTGCAGGAAGGCCAGATCGGCTGCCTGCGCTTCCAGACCGTCACGACCGCGAGCGCGGGCATCGCGAAGGCCGACAACCAGATCCTCGCGGCGATCCTCGAGCTGCGCGAGAAGCAGCCTGCGATCCCGGTCGTGCTCGTGTCGAAGGACATCAACCTCCGGATCAAGGCGTCGATCTACGGGATCCCCGCCGAGGACTACGAGAACGACCGCGCGCTCGACGACTTCAGCCTGCTCTACGCGGGCCACGTCGAGCTGCCGGTCGATTTCTGGGATCGCCATCCCGAGGTGCGCTCATGGTCCGAGCGCGGCCGCACGATGTACGAGGTCAAGCTCGGGCGCGACGAGCCGTGGCATCCGAACGAGTGCCTCTACCTGCCCGGCGAGAACGAGCCCGAGTTCCGCGTGCTGAAGATCGTCGACGGCGTCGCGACGCTCGTGATCCTCGACGACTACGCCGGCGGCAATCATTCCGTCTGGGGCATCCACGCGCGCAACCGCGAGCAGAACTTCGCGCTGAACCTGCTGATGGATCCCGACGTCGATTTCGTGACGCTGCTCGGCACGGCCGGCACCGGCAAGACGCTGCTCGCGCTCGCCGCGGGGCTCGCGCAGGTGATGGACCAGCAGCGCTACCGCGAGATCATCATGACTCGCGCGACCGTTTCGGTCGGCGAGGACATCGGCTTCCTGCCCGGCACCGAGGAGGAGAAGATGACGCCGTGGATGGGCGCGCTGACCGACAACCTCGAAGTGCTCGCCGATCCGCAGGAAGGCGGCGCGTGGGGCCGCGCGGCGACCAACGACCTGCTCGCGTCGCGCATCAAGATCCGCTCGATGAACTTCATGCGCGGGCGGACGTTCCTGTCGCGCTACGTCATCGTCGACGAGGCGCAGAACCTCACGCCGAAGCAGATGAAGACGCTGCTGACGCGCGCAGGCCCCGGCACGAAGATGATCTGCCTCGGCAATGTCGAGCAGATCGACACGCCGTACCTCACCGAGACGACGTCGGGCCTCACGTACGCAGTCGACCGGTTCAAGGACTGGCAGCACAGCGCCCACATCACGCTGCGTCGCGGCGAGCGCTCGCGCCTCGCGGACTTCGCGTCCGAGACACTTTGACGGATCGCCGTCGTAGTACTCCTTCGTCATTCCGGCACAAGCGGGAATGACGGTCAGGGGCGACGTCGGCGTTACTCGGACTCGACGCCGGCGAGCGTCATGACCCACTCAGGCGTGGCAGGCTCGCCCGCGAAGAACTCCTTCGGCCGCTCCTCCGCGATCGCCCAACGGTGCAGCCAGCTCGGTCCGTACGCGCCGTGATAGCCGTCGACACGCGCATACGCGGGATTGCGCAGCGCCTCCTCCAGCGTAACGAAGCGGTACCCGCGTGCGCGGATCGCCGTGACGAGCGCTCCATAGGTTTCGGCGTTCAGCTCGTTCGCGTGCAGCAGCAGGACCTGCGGCAATTCGTAGCCCAGCAGCTCGCGCGACTGCGCTTCGAAGTACGCGAGCTTCGCGATCATGTACGGCACGTAGTCGGCGCGCAGGCGGGCAAGCGTCGCTTCGCGCGCATCGCGCGCGGCATCGCCTTCGAGCACGGAGCGGTACGCGCGCGCCCAGATCCACTCGGAGTTGTCGACCGTGACGGGCGCGACGCGATAGCCGTGCTTCGCGAGGAATTCCGCGAGCGCCGACTTGTCCTCCGCAGTGCGGCCGGCACGCAGGAACGGATGCCGGAACCAGCGCGGTGCCGCGCCGCGCTCCTGCAGCAGTTCGCGCGTGACGCGCTCGCCGTCGAGGATGTCCTGCTGGTAGCGCGGGAGCCCGACCGCATGCAGGTCGAGGTGCGCGTGAGTGTGGTTGCCGAGCTCCGCGCCCGCGTCGAGCCAGTCGTGCAGCATGTCGACGCGCTCGGGCACGAGCCCGTTCTCGCCTTCGAGCTTGCCCTCGTTGACGAACCCTACGACGGGCGCTTTCGCTGCCTGCAATGCCGCGACGAGCCGCGGATGATGGCTCGCCATGTGCGCGGGCGCGTTCGCGCTGCGGATGCCGAGGCCCGCCCAGGGCAGGTCGTCGATCGTCACGGCGATGCGCCGCGAAACCTTCTCGCGCATCGCATCACCCGCTTCGGGCCGCGTGTCGCGCATGCACGCGCCGATCCCGATCGTGACGAGCAACGCGACGCCTGCTCGCAACGCGAGCCGCCGCGCCGCGCGTGATCGCGATGCCGAACCGTTCGCGGACGCTGCACTCAACCTTCGAAGCCGTTCGCGAACAACGGCAATTCGGGCGGGCACGCCGAGCGGACTGCGCCCTCGTACTGCCCGTCCGGGCCGTTGGCCAGCGGAGTGAAGCCGCCGGTCGTGCGGTTGAACACGCCGAACGCCACGAGTCCCTGTCCGAGCGCGAGCCAGCCGTACAGGGCCCCGCTGGCGTTGTCGAAGTCCATCGACGCGCCGGTCGGCGAGTACCCGCTGAATCCGAGCTTCGTCGCCGCGCCGGTCGTCCTGTCGATCGACAGCAGCGAGTCCGAGAGCCGCTCGAAGCCGTAGAGCACACCGTCGCAGCCGATCGCGAGCGCGCCGATGTCGATGTTGTCGGGGAACAGCGTGATGGACCCGACCACGGCCGCCGCGCCGGTCGCGAGATTCAGCGTGTGGAGCGTGGACTCGGCGCCGTCGCTCGTCGCGAGATACGCAACGCCGCTGCGCGCATCGATCGCGAGGCCGTGGGGTTCTTCGCCGGTCGCCAAACCCGCGAGCGGCCCGATCGGCGTGAATGCGCCGGTCGACAGATCGATCGCTCCGAGCGTGCTCGGGTTCGTCGACGCGAACGACGCAGTCACGCCGTGGAGCACTCCCGCGATCGAGAAATCCATCGCGAGGATGCGCGACTGGGTCGGCCCGATCGAAGTCTGCGAAGTAAAAGCGGCGAGCGGCGCGCGATACAGCGTGTTCGCCGGCCGCTCCGCGGTCGAGCCGCGAACGTCGACGACGAACGCTTCGCTCGACCCGGTGGCCTGTCCCGGCATCGCGCGATCGTGCGCGAGCGGCTGCGCAATCGCATCGCCCGCTACGTCCCACAGCAGGATGAGCGTCAGAACAGTGACAGCGACCGCACTTCTATCCGGCATCGTCGTCCCTCCGCGCCGCGGAGACTCTAGCTCATGGGCCGGCCCGGACGGGCGGCGCCTCGCGCGGTTATTCGAACCCGTCCGTGAAGAGCGGATCGTCAGATGTCGACGCGCTCCGTCACGAGCCACTTTCCTGCCACGCTAGCGGCTTGCCGACGTCGCGTCCGAGACGCTTTGACACGACGCGGTCGCTCCACTTCGTGATTCCGCCTCCTACCTGCTGCTCTGTTCGCTTCAGGGAAATGGCAGCATGTGCAATGCGCTCGGACGGGCTTCGTCCTTGCGCGGAAATGCTGGCGAGCGGAAACTTTGCGACGAGGAAGACCGACCCATGTCTCTACGAACACCCACCCTGCCTGCGGCGTGCGCCACAGCCTTTCTGGCGCTGGGCGCCCTTCCGGCGGAAGCACAGCAGCGGATCGACGGCGGTATCGGATTCGCGGGTGCCATCAACCCTGCTACCGATCTCGCCACGACCAACTCGATCGACATCATCGACAACGTGGCGGACTCGCTCTGCTTCGCACTCTTGTCCGGGGAGGGCTGCACGGGCGTTTACGCGGTGCTAAACGACAACAACGTGCGGGCCAACTACAACGACTTCACATTCAATCCGCTGCCCGCCGGGGGCGTTGTGCCTCTCTGGACCTTCACGCGGGGCGGCGTGACGTACAGTTTCGACCTGACAGCCATCACGGCCTTCACGCGCGCTCCCGACGGCCTGGGCGGCATCGGGGGCATCGCGCTTTTCGGCACCGGCACCGCACGCATCACCGGGTTCCAGCCCACTCCTGCGACGTGGAGCTTTTCCGTCGACCGGGCGACACAGACGTATCGATTCTCTTCGTCGATGGGCCGTCCCTCCGACTTCGTCTTCAACGACGGCTTCGAGTGAGCGCAGCGCACGTCGGCACAGTCGCCGCGTGCGGGGGACAAGGCAACCGATCGAACGCTCGCGTAGTCGGGTGACGAATGCCAAAAAAAAAACGGCGCTCTTTGGGAGCGCCGTGAAAGCCCTGAAGCCTCTACAAAACCCTGAATCAGAAGTCCACGGACCAGATCGCCTCGACTTCGATCTGATCCCCGTAGAGATCGCGGTTGGGCCGCGACCAGTTGCCCATGAAGTACGGCGAGCGCGCGTAGCTCGCCGCGAACTCGAGCGTGCCGACGCGACCGAAATCGTGCACGTAGGCCAGCGCGAAGTTGTCGTCGGTGAAACCGTTCGAGAGCGTCTCGCGCAACAGCGCGTCGGTCGGTTCGGGCTGCTGCTGGGTCGAATAGCGCAGCCGGAACGCATCGGTCGGAGTCGCGCGCCAGGTCCAGCTGACGCCGTAGATCGTGAGGTCGCGCCATGCGAACACCGGCGAGTCGGAATCGCCGAGCGCCTGCAGCATCCGTGTCGGCAGCGACGCCGACGCGAACGCGGAAACATCGCTGTAGAGCACGCGCTGCACGTCGAGATCGATCGTGTGCGCCGGGAGCGGCGACCACGCGAGGCCCGCGCTCGCGATCGCGGGGACGTCGAAGTCGCCGGGACCGCCGTAGACGCCGCGATAGCTCTGCATCGCGTCCATGTCGATCTTCGACTGGAACGACGACGTCAGCGACAGCGAATCGCCGATGCGCTGGTCGAGCGCGACTCGCACGCCGGTGCCGAACGACGATTCCGAGATTCCGGCCGGCAGCGACGACGGCGCGAATTCGTTGAAGACCGACGAGCCGAGCCCCATCGTCGCGAAGCGCTGGTCGGCGAGTACGACGCCCGCGGTGACGGAAGTGCGGTCGTCGAGCGCGTGCGTCAGCGACGGGGAAATGAACGTACGCTCGAGACCGATTCCTGCGCGCGTGAGACGCTGCGGCTCGAACCGGCCCGACGCATCGACCGCGTCGGTCGCGCGCGAGCGCGAGATCGTCAGCCCGAGCGAGAGGTCGCCGCCGGCGAACGCGAAGCTCATCGAGCCCGCGCGCGGCGCGAACGCCGTGTCGATCACGGTCGGACGCACGGCCTCGACGGCCGGCTTGTCGGCCCACGAGAAATCGGGCGTGAGCCCGCGCGCGGCATAATCGCGCCACGCGCCGAGCCCGGAGTCGGCCGGAGCAGCGCGTGCCGTGGACATCATGGCGCACGCGACGGCGACGACGCAGACCAGCGTGTTGAAGTGACCTCGACCCATGCCCCGAACGCCCGTGTTGGTTGTGCGCAAAGGCTGGCGCAAAAACAACACGATGTCAACGGCAGCTGTCGGGTTTTGCTGCGTTTTCCTCAGTTTGAGCCATGACCCGGGGTCGGCCTCGCATGTCTTTAATCCACCACAGGGCAAGGCCGTGCGTGCTGACGATCGCGGGCTCCGATTCGGGCGGCGGCGCCGGGATCCAGGCCGACCTCAAGACGTTCGCGGCGCACGGCGTCCACGGCCTGAGCGCGCTTGCGGCCGTCACGGCCCAGAACACGCGCGCCGTCACCTCGGTGCACGCGGTGCCGATCCGTGAGCTCGGGCACCAGCTCGACGCCGTGTTCGACGATTTCCGCGTTGCCGCGATCAAGATCGGGATGCTCGGTTCGGCCGCGGCGGTGCGCGCGGTCGCGCGCGCGATCGCCGCGCGGCGTCCCGCCAACGTCGTGCTCGACCCCGTGATGATCGCAACGAGCGGCGCAATGCTGCTGCCGCCCGCGGCGGTCAAGGCCCTGCGCGACGAGCTCATGCCGCTCGCGACGCTCGTGACCCCGAACGTCCCGGAGGCTCAAGCGCTGACGGGGCTGCGCATCGCCGACGCGGCGGGGCTCGAAGCGGCCGCCTACGCGCTGCGGGAAATGACGGATGCCGCCGCGCTCGTCAAGGGCGGGCATCTGGCGCGCGGCCCGATCCTCGACGTCCTGCTCGACGACGACGGCGTGATGCGGACGACGCATCCGCGCTTGAAGCTCTCCGCACACGGGACCGGTTGCACGCTCGCGTCGGCCGTCGCGGCGCGGCTTGCGAAGCGCACGCCGCTCCGAGGCGCCGTCGCTGGCGCGATCGCGTACGTCGCCGGCGCGCTCGCGCACGGATATCGCCCCGGCCGCGGCCGCCTCGTCGTGCTCGACCACCTCTGGGAGCTCGCCTGAACGAAGTCGAAAGGGTGGCGAGCTGCGCAATCGAAACATCGTCGTAACACCCCCCTGTGCGAGAATCCACCCCATACGGCGGACCATCGCCGGGGCGCAACAGGGAAAACCCGTCCATGAAATTCCGTTCGCTTCTCGCGACGTGCGCTACCGCGTGCGTCGCCTTCGCGTGCTGCGGGCCGGTGCTCGCCGGCAACAGCGGGCAGACGATCGTGCTCGAGTCGCACGACCTGCGCGACGACGCCCGCGACGTCAAGCCGAAGACCGCGGTCACGACGGAAATCCCCGTCTCGTTCGAGATGCGAGGCAAGCTGCGCGCCGACGGCACGGTCGAGCTCATCTGCAACGAAGTCGGCCACGGCGTCGTCGGCCCGCACGAGCACCGCGACGGCCGCGAGGAGATCCGCTGATGCGCGCCCTGCTCCGCACGATCGCCGCCGGCCTGCTTCTGTCGGGTGCCTCGTTCGCCCAGGCGCAGCAGACGATCCCGCTTGCGAGCGGCGTGCCGGTCAATTTCCAGATCGGCGCGAACCAGTTCTCGAACGCGTTCGTGATCGACGTCACGAGCCAGAACCAGTTGCGGCTCGAGCTCGCCGCCGTCAATGCGGCCGACGACATCGACATCATGCTCCGCTACGGCTCGCCGTTCCCGGACCGTACGTTGTCGGGCCTTTCGCCAAGCGCGGGCGACCTGTTCGAATTCGCCCAGTACCGTTCGCAGAGCTCGTCCGGCAACGAGCTGATCGCGATCGGCGACTACAACACGTTCCCGGTCCGCGCCGGACGCTGGTACGTGTCGATCGTCAGCTTCGCGGCGACGGCCGCCTCGGCGCGCATCACCGCGACGCTTTCGACCGGCGCCGCGCCGGCTCTTCCGGTCGAGGTCGTGTTCGACGATCCGGCAGGTGATTGCGACCTCTCCGGCTGGACCGACTCGACGGCGCGCGCGCCGGTCGCCGGCAACAGCGGCACCACGCTCGGCCAGCAGCGCCGCAACGCCCTGCTCGAGGCAGTGCGCCTGCTCGGCGCGGAGCTCAGGAGCCCGGTCCCGGTCCGCATGCAGGCGTGCTGGCAGGACCTCGGCACCGATACCGGCGGCGGCGTGACGCTCGCAAGCGCCGGACCGCGCGCGATCGGCCGCCGCAACATCACGTTCTCGCGTGCCCAGGGCAGCGATGTCGAGACCGTCGACCTCAACGACCGCTTCCTGCCGCGCAACTACACGAGCTTCGCGTCGGCACCGGCGACGAAGCTCGCGGGCGCGCGCCTGTGCGGCTTCGGTGGCGGCGACTGTACCGGCCCCAACGCGCTCTACGACCTGCGCGCGCAGTTCAACATCAAGATCGACGGCCCCGACGCGCTCGGCGCACGCAGCTACTACTACGGCTTCACGCAGGCCACGACCGGCACCGCGCTCGCCGACACCGATTTCATCTCGGTCGCGATGCACGAGATCGCGCACGGGCTCGGCTTCATCGGCCTCGTCAACAAGACCGCGGGCTCGCCGAACATCGGTGCGCGCCTCGGCGGCTTCGACGACATCTACAGCGCGAACGTCATCCGCCTCGTCGGCGACTGCGAAATGGGCAGCGCGACGTGCACGGCGCTGCCGTTCCTCTCGGGCACCGACGCCGACCGCGCCGCCGCGATGACCTCGTTCACGGGGCTGCGCTGGGGCGACGCCGAGGCATCGCAGTCGCCGTTCAACCCGAACCGCGACAGCCCCGCCCCGTTGAACACCGTCACCCTGCACGCCCCGAATCCGATCGTGTCGGGCTCGACGCTGTCGCACATCGCGAACGCGCAGGAGGCCGGCAGCCTCATGCTCGCGCAGGCCGTCGGCAAGCCGCACCAGCTCGGGCTCGCACTACCGATGATGAACGCGGTCGGCTGGAGCTCGGCGCCGCGCGTCGCGCCCGAAACGGTCGAGCCGTTCAGCGCGCAGTATTTCGACCCGAAGCGGACCGGCCACGGCATCGACTTCTCGCGCATCGCGGGCAACATCTACGCGCTCGTGTTCTACACCTACGGCGCGAACGGCGAGCCGGAGTGGTACATCGCTGCAGGTCCTATGGTCGACGGCGTGTTCATGCCGCCGCAGAACGCGAACGGCGATTCGCTCGTGCGCTTCAGGTACGTGCCGGGCACGAATCCGCCGCAGATCGCCGATGCGACGTTCGCCGGCGCCGTGCGGCTCGACTTCAACCAGCCCGCGAGCTCGCCTGCCTGCCAGGACGGCACGTCGCGCGATCTTTCCGGCCGCGCCGCCGTGATGACGTGGTCGATCAACAACGACCGCAACCAGCAGTGGTGCATGCAGCCGCTGATCCCCGAATCGATCCGCACGACGCCCGATTTCACCGGCGGCTGGGCCGCGGCGAACGCGGCCGACTCGGGCTGGGGCTTCTCGTTCCTCAACGGCCGTGTCGGCACGAATCAGGCGCTGTTCGGCCTGCTGTACTACCCCGACGCCAACGGCAACGGGCGCTGGGCGTTCGTGCAGCAGAACGCCTTCGCGAACGGCACGCAGTACCCGCTGATCGAGCGCAAGGGCTATTGCCGCACCTGCGCCACGCCGGCGACGGTGCTCGCGGGTGTGTTCGATGATCGAAACGCCGGCACGATCACGCTGAATCTCGCGCAGCCCGGCAACGCCGCGGGCAACACCGCGAACTTCAGCGTGACGTACCAGACCGCGCCGGGCGGCACGTTTGCACGCAATGGCGCCATCACGCAGATCAGCGCGACGCGCCAGTAACTGAGGATCGAGCGGCACGACGAAAGGGCCGCGGCATTGCCGCGGCCTTTTTCATTGTGGCGTCGAAGGCGCGGGCGAGCGTGATCCCGCCCGACTCGGAACGGACTAGAGCCGAGAGACGATCGCGTCGGCGAAGCCCGAAGTCGTGCCGGTGCCGCCGAGGTCCGGCGTGACGCGGTCCTTCGCCGCCATCGTCGCGCGGATCGCGTGGCGAACCCGCGTCGCCTGCACGCTCTCGCCGAGATGCTCGAGCATCTGGCATGCGGCGAGCAGCAATGCGCTCGGATTCGCGACGCCCTTCCCCGCGATGTCCGGCGCCGAGCCGTGCACCGCCTCGAAGATCGCGGCTTCCGTGCCGATGTTCGCGCCGGGCGCGAGCCCCAGCCCGCCGACGAGGCCCGCGCAGAGGTCGGAGATGATGTCGCCGAACAGGTTCGTCGTGACGATGATGTCGAACTGGTGCGGCTTCATGACGAGCTGCATGCAGCAGTTGTCGACGATCATCTCGTTGCATTCGATCTCGGGGTAATCGGCCGCGACGTCGCGTGCGGTCTTGAGGAACAGCCCCGACGTCGTCTTCATGATGTTGGCCTTGTGCACGACCGTCACCTTGCGCCGCCCCGCGCTGCGCGCGAGGTCGAACGCGTAGCGCGCGATGCGCTCCGAGCCGCGGTGCGTGACCTTGATCTGCGACGTCGCCGACTGCCCGTCGGGCGACACCGTCTGGCCTTCCGCGCCGTAGGCGCCCTCCGTGTTCTCGCGTACCGTGATGAGGTCGATGTCCTCGTAGCGCGCCTGCGTGCCCGGGAACGAGATCGCGGGCCGCACGTTCGCGTAGAGGTCGAAGCGGCGGCGCAGCTCGACGTTGATCGAGCTGAAGCCCTCGCCGATCGGCGTCGTCAGCGGGCCCTTCAGCGCGACGCGGTGCGCGGAGATCGCCTCGAGCGTCGACGGCGGCAGGAGCTCGCCGGTGCGCGCGTGCGCGGCGAGACCCGCATCGACGAAGTCGTATTCGAGCCCGGCGTCGAGCGCGTCGAGCACGCGCAGCGTCGCGTCCATGATTTCCGGACCGATGCCGTCGCCGTGGATCACTGCAATCTTCGTCGGGGCGACTTTGGTGCTCATTGGGATTTCAACTTCGGCAAAAGGGAATCTTGAATTATAGGAGGGCGAGGGCTAAGGCGAGGCGCGAACCTGTCGTCCTTCAGCCGCGTTGGAACGCTCCGTGAAGGTTTCCTCGCCCTAGCCCTCGCCCTGCTTCTCGATTTCATCGAGGAAATCGACCGCGCGCCGCAGGTGCGGGATCACGATCGAGCCGCCGACGACGAGCCCGACGCTGAACGTTTCGAAGAACTCGTCCCGCGTGACACCCGCGTCGCGGCACTGCGCGACGTGGTAGCTCACGCAGTCGTCGCAGCGCAGCACCAACGACGCGACGAGCCCGAGCAGCTCCTTGGTCTTCAGCGGCAGCGCCCCGTCCTTGTAGGTCTGCGTGTCGAGCGCGAAGAAGCGCCGCACGACCTGGTTGTCGTGCTCGAGGATGCGCTCGTTCATGCGCTGGCGGAATTCGGTGAACTGCGTGACGCGGTCGGTCATCGGGGCCTGCTCGCGGGTCGTAAGGTGGCGTCGGTGACCGGCAGCGTTCAGCAGGCCAGCAGCGGCGCAAGCTTCCCGGCGCGATCGAGCGCGACGAGGTCGTCGAAGCCGCCGACATGGGCACCGTCGATGAAGATTTGCGGCACGGTGCGGCGCATGTTCGAGCGCTTGAGCATCTCGTCGCGCCGCGCGGGATCGCCGTCGATTCGGATGTCGACGTACTTCTGCCCCTTCGCGGTCAGGAAGTTCTTGGCCGCCACGCAGTACGGGCAGATCGCGGTGCTGTAGATCTCGATGTGGGCCATGGGGTCGGAATCGGGGGAAAGTCCGGAGATGCGGGCGCCGCCGCGCCGCGCAAGGGCGCAAGGCCCCGGCCGGTGCGCGCCGTTAACGAGCCATGGCCTAGAATTGCGCGTTCCGAGGCGCGCCACACGGGTTACGTCGCAATGTTCCGACCCCTCCCCGCCCTGCTGATGGCGCTGGCGACCTGCACGGCCGGCGCGCAGGACGACGTGAAGCTCCCCGATTTCGGCAGCTCGGCCGGCGGGATCATTTCGCCCGACGAGGAGCGCCGCATTGGCGAGGGCATGATGCGCGAGCTGCGCGGCCTGCATTACCTGCTCGACGACCCGGAGCTCACCGACTACGTCGAGTCGCTCGGCTACCGCCTCGTCGCGCAGACCGACCGGCCCGACCAGGAGTTCACGTTCTTCCTCGTGCGCTCCGAGGAGATCAACGCGTTCGCGGCGCCCGGCGGCTACGTCGGCATCAACACCGGCCTGTTCGCGATGGCCGAGGCCGAGAGCGAGCTCGCCGCGGTGCTCGCGCACGAAGTCGCGCACGTGACCCAGCGCCACCTCGTGCGCGCGTTCGAGAACATCAAGAATGCCTCGATCCCGATCGCGCTCGCGATGATCGGCGCGATCATCGCAGCGCAAGGCGCGGGCAGCGGCGATGCGGCGCAGGCCGCGGTCGTCGGC
>DATLNY010000119.1:0-18015 GCA_035536495.1 Candidatus Saccharimonadia bacterium
AGGTCATCCCGGCGCAAGCCGGGATCCAGGTTGATTTCGGCCGCGAAGCGCGGGAGGTCATCCCGGCGAAGGCCGGGATGCATTCGTGTCACGAAAACCCGCGTAGACGAAGACACTGGGTCCCGGCCTTCGCCGGGATGACGGCGATGGTGCGGTCGGTGGCGTTACGGCGCCGCGCCGCGCAGCTCCTTCAACGCCCCGACGAAGCGGCTCATCGTGTATCGCTCGTCATTCTCGACGGTCGCGTACAGCGCGTCGACGCGCTTCTGCAGCCGCTCCGTGCGCTCGGTATCGAGGTTCCCGGAGTTCTGGAACGCGATGACGACCGACTGGGCGGCCATGGTGGCCTGTTCGGCCGCCGCGTAGTCGCGGAACTCGCCACGCTCAGCGTCGTTGACGAGGCTCTGCAGGATGCGGCCGAGCGTCTCGCCGCCGAAGTCGTGCGCGCCGACGGTCGACAGTGTCGCGCGGATCGAGGCGCGCAGCTGGCGTCCTGCCGCGAACGTCGCGTTGCGATCGCGCGTCGTCGCCTGGTGCAGCGCGCGCGTCAGCTCGCCGATGCGCTTCGACGCCGCCGGATCGACCGCCGCGAGCACGTGGCGATACATGACGAGGTTCGAGTCGTTCAGCCGCACGACGCCCGGGCCGAGCCCCGTGCCCTGGCGTGGCGCCCAGCTCTTGCCCGACATCGGCTTGTGGCACGCGTGGCAGTCGAACAGCACGAGCTCGGGGAAGATCCCGTGCGAGCCCGCGCGCTCGTGCAGCAACTGGTCCAGCAGGTTCGCCGCCGCGACGCCCTGGCCCACGCCCCAGTCGCGCAGGCCGTTCCACTCGCCCTTGCGCTCGAGGTAGTCGGCGTCGATCTTGTAGTGCGGATTGAGCCACGTGAACGTGTCGAGCTCGAACGCGAGGCGCGGATGCCCGGCGCCCATGATGCGATGCGTGATCATGCGATCGGCCGTGCCCATGTGGCACGTGAGGCAAAGCTCCGCGCGCTTGACCGGATCCTCGGTCGGATAAAGGCCCTTCGCGACGTTGTCCGCGTGCGCGACGCTGCGGTCTGCGTGCGAATTGATCCACTGCTCGGCACCGCCGTGGCAGGCCTCGCAGCCGATGCCGTCGGTCACCTGGAACCGGTCGCCGCGTTGCGCGACCGGGACGTTGTCGCTGTGGCAGTCGAGGCAGACCTTCGCCTGCGTCGCATCGCCGAGCCCGAGCTTGCGCGCGATCGCCTGTCCTTCCGCACCGGTCAGTGCCTGGTACGCCTTCGTCGCATGGGGATCGAACTGCTGCCAGATCGCGAATTCGTTCTGTTCGACGTGCGTTTCCTTGAACGGCTGCGCCGAACCGTGGCAGACGCTGCTCGCGCAGCTCGCCACGCCGAGGTGCTGGTGTGCAGCGATTTCCTGCACCGCCCCCGCGGACACATCCGACGCGAACAGCCCGAGTACGCAAACCCCCAGCCAGCGCAGCTCCATCGCGAATCTCCCCAGGTGGCCGGGGACGCCGAAGCGGCATCCCGTCGTCGCGCGAGTCACGTGTTGCCCACCCGAAGGTTATTCCACCCGGTACCGGTCTGCCAACCGCCTTCCCCCGGCAACGACTATGCGGGTACGGGCTCGCCGGCCGGCTGCTCCCGCAACCACGCGCACTCGCGCCGGCTCGCGAGCTCGACGAGCTCGAGCCGCACGCGGTGCGCCGCGAGCTCCTGCGCATTGGCCCGCTGCACTCGCAGCACGAATGCGCCCGCATCGACCTCGCGCCGCACGACCGCGGTCGCGGGCGCATCGGACGCGAAGCCGAGGTCGCCCTGGCCCGCGCTGAGCGCGAGGTAGACCTCGGTCAGCAACGACGCATCGAGCAGCGCGCCGTGGACGTCGCGCATGCTCGCGTCGACGCCGAAGCGCCGGCAAAGCGCATCGAGACTGTTGCGCTGCCCCGGGAAGCGTTCGCGCGCGAGCGAGAGCGTGTCGAGCACCTGGCACCGCGTCGCGATCCGCTCCGGGCGCCCGGCGAGCGCGAGCTCGTGGTCAAGGAACCCCAGGTCGAACGCGGCGTTGTGGATCACGAGCTCGGCGTCGCCGATGAAGTCGAGCATCGCCTGTGCGACATCGGCGAAACGCGGCTTGTCGCGCAGGAATGCGTCGTCGATGCCGTGCACCTCGAGCGCGCCGCGATCGATCTCGCGCCCGGGATTGAGATAGCAGTGGAAGCGTTCACCGGTCCGGCGGCGCTCGCGCAGCTCGATGCAGCCGATCTCGATGACGCGATGGCCCTTCCCGGTTTCGAGGCCCGTCGTTTCGGTGTCGAGGACGATCTGTCTCATCGGGCTTCCCGGGCCTGCGCGTGCGCGCCGATCGCCGCGCGCGCTGCCGCATCGACGAGGTCGTTCTCCGGGTGCCCGGAGTGGCCGCGCACCCAGCGCCAGTCGACGCGATGGCGTTGCGCGAGTGTATCGAGTTCTTCCCACAATTCGCGATTGGCGACCGGCTGTTTCGCCGAGTTGCGCCAGCCGTTCGCCTTCCAGCGCGGCAGCCACTCGGTCACGCCGCGACGGACGTATTGCGAATCGGTCCACAGCACGACGTCGCTCGTGCGCTTCAGCGCCTCGAGCGCCCGGATCGCCGCGGTCAGCTCCATGCGGTTGTTCGTCGTCGCGGGTTCCGCGCCCGACAGCAGCTTCTCGTGGCTGCCGCTGCGCAACAGCGCGGCCCAGCCGCCCGGGCCGGGATTGCCGCTGCACGCGCCGTCGGTGTGGATCTCGACCTTGGCCGCCTCGCTCATGCGCCGACGCGGATCCTCGGCGTTGCGCTCGGCACGAGGCCGGGCGCGAGGTCGAGCGCGCGGGCGATCTCGCGGGGCCGCAGCGGTATCACCGTGTCGTGCGGTTTCTTCATCGTCAGCGCGTAGGCGGCGCGGAACATCGCGCGGCGAGACGACGACGCTTCGTCGTCACCGACGGCGCCGGGGTGGCTCGATCCGAGCCAGCTGATGTCCTCGCGCCCGAGCCCGAGCTGGCCGAACAGCGCCGCGATGCGGCTCGCCATCCGGGGCCGCGGGCGCGCGCGCTGGCTGCGCGTCTGCCACGCGAGCCACGGCCGCCACGGACTGATCGGATTGAGCCCGAACACGACGATCTCGCCGCCGGTCGCGAGCACGCGGACGCATTCGCCGAACACCGCCGGATCGACGCGCCGATCGAGTGCGTGCTGGAGCACGAGCAGGCGCACGGAGCCATCGGAGAGAGGCAGGGCGTCGGCGCGCGCATGCAGCCCGCCGCTCAGCAGGCCGTCGTCGCCGAGCACCAGCGCGACGCAATCGCCGTTGGCCGCATCGAGCGCCGCAGGCCCGATCCACAGGCGCGTGCCCGGCGCGATCGACGTCCGGCGCTGCACGAACCATCGCCGCTCGGTCGCGAGCAGCTCGCCGAGCGGCGAGGCAGCGGACCACAGCGTGGCCGGATCGGATTCGGGGCTCGACATGCGCGGCAGGTTACAGGGTGCTCCGCAGGATTGTGATACAAAGCGCGCGTCGAGATGAAGCGCGCCGCCCGCGGTCCGCAGTCGCCACCGCCGCATGCACGTCTTCCCGATTCCGGCGTTCGCCGACAACTACATCTGGCTGCTCGAGGCAGCGGGCGCTGCCGTTGTCGTCGACCCGGGCGACGCGGCCCCGGTCGAGCACGAGCTCGCCCGACGCGGCCTGCGCCTGCACGCGATCCTGCTGACCCATCATCATGCCGACCACGTCGGGGGCGCCGCCGCGCTGGCTGCGCGTCACGCCTGCGCGGTCCACGCGCCGATCGACGGCCGCATCACCGCGACGACGCATCCGGTCGGCGCAGGAGACCGCATCACCCTGCCGATGCCCGGGCTCGAGCTCACCGTGCATGCGGTGCCGGGCCATACGCTGACCCACGTCGCGTTCGAGGGAAGCGGCCTGTTGTTCTGCGGTGACACGCTGTTCGCCGCGGGCTGCGGCCGGCTGTTCGAGGGCACGCCCGCGCAGATGCTCGCATCGCTCGAATCGCTCGCGGCCCTGCCGGAGGCGACCGCCGTGCATTGCGGGCACGAATACACGCTCGCGAACCTCGCGTTCGCTCGGGTCGTCGAGCCGCACAGCGAATCGATCGCCGCGCGGATCGTGCGCGAGCGCGCGGTGCGCGCCTGCGGCGCCCCGACGCTGCCGTCCTCGATCGGGCTCGAGCGCGCGACGAATCCGTTCCTGCGGTGCGGCGTCGCGACGGTGCGCGACGCGGCTGAACGCCACTGCGGTTCCGCGCTCGCCGCCGCCGTCGATGTGTTCGGGGCTCTGCGCCGGTGGAAGGACGACTTCCGGGGCGTCGCATGAAAGTTGCGGTGCGCCTCGCAGCCTGCATCGCGCTGACCGCGCTTGCCGGCTGCACGACGATGCCGCGCGTCGAGCCGGCCGCGGGACCCGCGCCCGCGCAGGCGCGCGCAGCGCTGCCCGAACGAGCGCCGGCGTCCTCCCCGGCCCTGCCCGATGCGCTCGTCGGGCCGCCGGAACTCTCCGTCGTTCCATCGCCCGAGGTCGTGTCGGACTGGGCGAGGATCCGCGCGGGCTTCGAGTTCGCACGGTGCGAGCGCGATCGGGTGCGCGCTGCGATGCGGGCGCTGCTGCGCTCCCCGCAGCAGAACTCCGCGATGCTCGCGCGCGCGATGCCGTTGCTGCTGTTCGTGCGCGACGAGCTCGAGCGCCGTGGCTTGCCGCTCGAATTCGTTTTCCTCCCGATGATCGAGAGCGCGTACGTCGCCGTCCCTTCGGTCGGCAATCGTCCCGCAGGGCTATGGCAGATCATGCCGGTCACCGCGAAAGGCCTCGGCCTCGAGCGCGAGCCCGGGTACGACGCGCGTCTCGACGCGGCAAGGTCGACGCGCGCGGCGGTTTCGCACCTCTCGGTGCTCGCCGACCGCTTCGAGCAGGACTGGCGCCTCGTGACGATGGCTTATAACGCCGGCGAGTTCCGCGTGCGGCGCGCGATGCGTGACGCGCGCCTTGCGCCGAACGCGATCGATCACGAACGCCTGGCGCTCTCGCCGATCACCCACACGCACCTCGCGCGCCTCGAGGCCTGGGCGTGCATCGTGAGCGACGCGGAGCGCAACGACATGCGCCTGCCCGAGATCGGGCCGGGCGAGCGGCTCGTCGAGGTCCTGGTCGAGACGCCGCTCGACTTCGCGCTCGCCGCCGCGCTCGCGCGCGCGTCGCCCGACCGATTCCACCGCGACAACCCCGCGCATCGCGACGGAACTGTCGCTGCGAACCGTACCCTGCTCGTCCCTGCACGCGAACGCGAGCGCTACCAGCGGCTGCTTGCACGGATTCCCGCGGCCAGGCGGCTCGCGTGGACGACTTCGACCCGCGCGGCGGCGCTCGCTGCCGCGCGCGCGCGCGGCGAGCTCGAGCCGGGGTTGCTCGCGGAGATGAACGAGGGCGCGCCGATCGACGCGTGGCTCGCGCCGTCCGTGAAATCCCCGTCGAGCCATGGCATCGCGTCGACGTCGGCTCGTCCAGCGCTGCACATGGTACGCAGTGGCGAATCGCTGTGGCTGATCGCGCGGCGGCATGGCTTCAGCGTCGACGCGCTGCGAACCTGGAACGGCCTCGCGCGCGGCGCGATCCTCAGGCCCGGCGACACGCTGCGGCTCTCGGCGCCTCGCGCCTCGCCGCGCCCCTAGAGGCGCGCGACGAAAGCTTCCATCCGGCAAAGACGCGGAACGCTCGCTAGACTAGCGCGCTCGAAATCCAGCCGGAGCCGACATGGCGTTTCTCGAAGGCAAGCGGGCGTTGATCGTCGGCGTCGCGAGCCAGCGCTCGATCGCGTGGGGCATCGCGGACGCGATGCATCGCGAAGGTGCGAAGCTTGCGTTCACCTACCAGAACGACAAGCTCAAGGAGCGCGTCGAGGACGCCGCGAAGCACTTCGGCTCCGACATCGCGCTGCCTTGCGACGTCGCGATCGACGGCGAGATCGCAGCCGTCGCCGCCGCGCTCGACGAGCGCTGGGGCGGGCTCGACATCCTCGTGCATTCGGTCGCGTACGCGCCGCGCGAGTCGATCCAGGGCGACTACCTCGACGCACTCACGCGCGAGGCGTTCGCGATCGCGCACGACGTGTCGAGCTACAGCCTCGCCGCGCTCGCCAAGGCGCTGCGCCCGCTGATGCGCGGGCACGATTCGGCGATCCTGACGCTGTCTTACCTCGGCGCGATCCGCGCGATGGCGAACTACAACGTCATGGGGCTCGCGAAGGCGAGCCTCGAGGCGAACGTGCGCTATCTCGCGCGCGCGCTCGGGCCGGACGGCATCCGCGTCAACGCGATCTCTGCCGGGCCGATCAAGACGCTTGCGGCCGCCGGCATCGCGAACTTCCGCAAGATGCTCGATCACGTCGAGACGACTGCGCCGATGCGGCGCTCCGTCACGACCGGCGACGTCGGCAACGTCGCGGCGTTCCTGTGCTCGGACCTCGCCGCGGGCGTGACGGGCGAGATCACCTACGTCGATGCGGGATACAACATCCTCGGCATGACGGCGATCGACGGCGCCTGACGCGGGCAGCGCGCGGACGCGCGCGGCCTACATCCGGTCTTCGGCGACCTGCACCTCGGACGCCGCGCGCAGCGCGCCGAGCATCGAACGGCCTTCGACCGCGGCGACGCCCTGCTGCAGCTCGGTTCGTGCGCGGGTGCGCTCCTCCGCCGTCAGCTTCGACGGCTCGCCGTCGACGACGGCGCTGAGCTCGACGAGCGCATAGTCGCCCTTGCGCAATTCGACGACCGACCTTGTCGGCTTGCCTGCCGCGGGACGCGGCAGCGCAAACGCCTTCGCGATGAGCGCCGCATCGAGGTTCAGCGCGGTGCGACCGATGCCGTCGGCGGTCTCGACCGTCGCGGCGGCCTTGGCAGCGACCTCGTCGAATGGTGCGCCCGAGTCGAGCTGCGTGCGCAGGTCCTTCGCGAGTGCCTCGGTCCGGGTGGCGGACGCCTCGTCCTTCAACCGAGCGACGATCTCGTCGCGCACTTCCTCGAGCGGACGCACGACGCGCGGCTTGTGCTCCTCGGCGCGGACGACGACGAGGTGGTTCGGACCGATCTCGATCGCGTCGCTTATCCCGCCCTCGACCAGCACGCGATCGGAGAACGCCGCGCGTATGACCGCGGGGTTCGCAGCGATGCCCTCGCCGCCTTCGCGACCGAACAGCGGCGTGCGCTTCAGCTCGAGCTTCATCGCCTCGGCAGCGGGCGCGAGCGCATTCGGATCCTCGTACACCTTGTCGATCAGCTCGCCGGAAATCTCGAGGAACTCCCGCTCGCGCTCGCCGTCGACGTATTCCTTCTCGAGCTCGACACGGACCTCGTCGAACGGCCGGATCTTCTCCGGCGTGATCTCGCGAAGCTTGATGACGTGGTAGCCCTCGTCGGTCCTGACCGGGTCGGAGATCGCATCGGGCTGCATCGCGAACAGGGCTTCCTCGAACGCGGGCTGCATCGTGCCGCGCTCGATCGCGCCGAGGTCGCCGCCCTGGGACTTCGAGCCGAGATCATCGGAGCTCGCGCCCGCGAGCACGGCGAAATCCTTGCCACCACGCGCCTCCTCGGCGAGCGCGGCGGCCTTGGCCTGCGCGAGCTTCTGCGCCGCTGCGTCGGCGTTCGCATCGACCTTGACGAGGATGTGCGAGGCGGTGCGCTGCTCGGCCTGGCCGAAGCGCGACTTCTGCTCCTCGTAGCGCTGCTTCAGCGACTCCTCGTCGAGCGCAGGCGGGGCATCGAGCTTCGACGCGTCGACCTCGATGTACTCGAGCGCGACCTGCTCGGGCGTCATGAACTCGTCCTTGTGCGACTCGTGGTACGCGGCGATCTCGACGTCGGTCGGTTCGACCTCGGCCGCCTGGCGCGGGACGAGCGCATAGCGGAAGTCGCGCTTCTGGTCGCGCAACGTGACGAAACGGTCGAGCTCGGCATCGCTGACGAGCGCGGATGCCGCAAGCTGGCTCGGCAGCTCGCGCAGGCTCAGGTCGCGCCGCACGCGCTCCTCGAAGCTCGCCGGGCTTTCGTTCTGGCCGGCGAGGCGCTGACGGTACTGGCCCTGGTCGAACTTGCCGTCCATTCCCTGGAACGCCGGGATCTTCGCGATCTCCTCGCGCAGGCGTTCGTCGGAAACGAGCGTGCCGCTGCGCGCCGCGGCCTGCGCGAGCACTTCCTCGTCGATCATCGCGTCGAGCATCTCGCGCTTGACCGTCGCCTGCTCGAAGTACTCGGCGTCGAATGCGTCGCCCTGCATCTGGCGAACCTGGTCGCGGTAGCGCTCAAAGCGGACGCGGAACTCGCTCGGCGTGATCTCGGCCTCGTCGACCTTCGCGACGAACGTCTCGGTCCGCGTCTCGAAGTAGTTGTTGATCCCGAAGAACGCGAACGGGATGCTGACGGCGGCGAGGATCACGAACGCGAGCCAGCCCGAGGTCTTTTCGCGAAGTTTCTGCAGCATGCTGTTCCAATCCCGCTAGTTGGCCGCGCGTGTGCCGGCGCATCGTTGCGCCCGCGCCCGGTCCGGAAAGACGAAAGGCGCCGGACGTCGGCGCCTTTCGAATGGATGGCGGAGTGGACGGGACTCGAACCCGCGACCTCCGGCGTGACAGGCCAGCATTCTAACCAACTGAACTACCACTCCGCGCTTTGACTGGTGGGTGCTGAGGGTTTCGAACCCCCGACCCTCGCCTTGTAAGGGCGACGCTCTACCGCTGAGCTAAGCACCCGTGCTTTCGCCGGCGGGGTTCCGCCGACGGGGTTTCGCTGACGGTGATCCGCTTGCTCGAACCGGTGGGGCGAAGCTGATCAGTTTATCGCTTCTTTCAACGCCTTGCCAGCCTTGAACGCCGGGATCTTCGACGCCTTGATCTTGATCTGCGCACCCGTGCGGGGATTGCGGCCGGTGCGAGCGGCGCGCTTGCGCACTGCGAACGTGCCGAAGCCGACCAGCGAGACGTTGTCGCCTTTCTTGAGCGCCTTCTCGACGACCCTGATGATGCCCTCGACCGCCTTCGCGGCGTCGACCTTCGTCAGGCCGGATGCATCCGACACTGCAGACACGAAATCGGATTTGTTCATTGTCACTTCCTCACTGGTTTCTGGCGACCGTCGCGCGCGACGAACGCCGCACCGCGGCGCATCGCTCACGAACGATTGCAGGACGAGATTCGGTGCTCCGGCGAGCGCACCGCAGCGCGTCGACGATCAGGCAGGACTGCGGGCGAGGCGCCTTTATACCAGTGGCCCATAGGGGGCGCAATAGAGCATTTATGCGCTCTGCAGGCCTGTTTTCTGGCAGCGCGCCGGCGCGCGAACGACGCGCGCCGGGAAGAAAAAAAAGCGCGCATGCTCGACGCGTCCGCGTTCCTCGTCTCGCGACTTCGATCGCGCGTCAGTGCGGTCGCGCGGGCAGGTCGGCGCCTTCCTCGCCTTCCTTGCGCTCCGACTTCGCCTGCTCGGCCGGCGCGCCTTCCGGTGCCTTCTTCGGCACGAGCGGGCTTGCGAGCGCGAGGTCGAGCACCTCGTCGATCCACTTGACCGCCTTGATCTCGAGCGTGTCGGTGATGTTCTTCGGGATGTCGGCGAGATCCTTCTGGTTCTCGTCGGGGATGATGACGAGCTTGATGCCGCCGCGATGCGCCGCGAGCAGCTTCTCCTTGAGCCCGCCGATCGGCAGCACTCGGCCGCGCAGCGTGATCTCGCCCGTCATCGCGACGTCGGCACGGATCGGGACGCGCGCGAGCGCCGACACCAGCGCGGTGCACATCGCGATGCCGGCGCTCGGGCCGTCCTTCGGCGTCGCGCCTTCCGGCACGTGGATGTGCACGTCGAGCTTCTGGTGGAACTCCGGATCGAGACCGAACTTGTCGGCGCGCGCACGCACGACCGAGAGCGCGGCCTGGATCGATTCGGTCATGACCTCGCCGAGCTGGCCCGTATGGATGAGCTTGCCCTTGCCCGGGATCACCGTCGCCTCGATCGACAACAGGTCGCCACCGACCGACGTCCAGGCGAGCCCCGTCACGAGGCCGATCTCGTTCTGCTGCTCGGCGCGTCCGAAGTTGAACTTGCGCACGCCGAGGTAGTGGTCGAGCTTCTCGGAATCGACCGTGATGCGCCGGACCCTGGTTTCCTTGCTCTTGTCCTTGCGCTTCTTCTCCGCGAGCGTGAGCTCCTTGACGACCTTGCGCGCGATCTTCGAGATCTCGCGCTCGAGGTTGCGCACGCCGGACTCGCGCGTGTAGTAGCGGATGATGTCGCGCACCGCGTCCTCGTTGACGCGCAGCTCCTCGGGCTTCAGTCCGTTGCCCTTGATCTGCTTCGGCACGAGGTAGCGCTCGGCGATGTTGACCTTCTCGTCCTCGGTGTAGCCCGGGATCCGGATCACTTCCATGCGGTCGAGCAGCGGGCCGGGGATGTTCAGCGAGTTCGCGGTCGCGATCCACATCACCTCGGACAGGTCGAAGTCGACCTCGAGGTAGTGGTCCGCGAACGCATGGTTCTGCTCGGGATCGAGCACTTCGAGCAGCGCGGACGACGGATCGCCGCGGAAGTCCATGCTCATCTTGTCGATCTCGTCGAGCATGAACAGCGGATTCCGCGTGCCGACCTTCGACATGTTCTGGATGATGCGACCCGGCATCGAGCCGATGTAGGTGCGCCGATGCCCGCGGATCTCGGCCTCGTCGCGCACGCCGCCGAGCGACATGCGCACGAACTTGCGGTTCGTCGCCTTCGCGATCGACTGGCCGAGCGAGGTCTTGCCGACGCCGGGCGGACCGACGAGGCAGAGGATCGGCCCCTTCATCTTCTTGACGCGCTGCTGGACCGCGAGGTACTCGAGGATGCGTTCCTTGACCTTCTCGAGCCCGTAGTGGTCCTCGTCGAGCACGGTCTCGGCCATCGCGAGGTCCTTGCGGACGCGGCTGCGCTCCTTCCACGGCGCCTGCACGAGCCAGTCGATGTAGTTGCGCACGACGGTCGCTTCCGCGCTCATCGGCGACATCTGCTTCAGCTTGTTGAGCTCGGCCTTCGCCTTCGTCTCGGTGGCGGGCGGCATGCCGGCATTCGCGAGCTTCTTCGCTAGCTCCTCGAGCTCGTTCGGCCCGTCCTCGGCCTCGCCGAGCTCCTTCTGGATCGCCTTCATCTGCTCGTTGAGGTAGTACTCGCGCTGGCTCTTCTCCATCTGCGACTTGACGCGACCGCGGATGCGCTTCTCGAGCTGCTGCACGTCGATCTCGCCGTCGACGAAGCCGATCAGGAGCTCGAGCCGCTCCCCGACCTCGAACGCCTCGAGCACCTTCTGCTTGTCGCCGAGCCGCACGCCCAAGTGGGCCGCGATCGTGTCGGCCAGGCGGCTCGGGTCATCGATACCCGCGAGCGTCGTCAGCAGCTCCGGTGGAATCTTGCGGTTGAGCTTGACGTATTGCTCGAACAGCGAGACCAGCGACTTCGCGGCCGCTTCGACCTCGCGCTCGCCGCGGCGCATCGTGCTCTGCACGACCTGCGCGCCCGCGACGACGTAGCCGTCCTTCTCCTCGACATTGTCGATCGCGGCGCGCTGCACGCCTTCGACCAGCACCTTGATCGTCCCGTCGGGCAGCTTCAGGAGCTGCAGCACGGTCGAGATCGTGCCGACGCTGTAGAGGTCCTTGCCGCCCGGGTCGTCGACGTCGGGGCTGCGCTGCGCGACGAGCAGGATCTGCTTGTCGCCGTCCATCGCCGCGTCGAGCGCGAGGATCGACTTTTCGCGTCCGACGAACAACGGGATCACCATGTTCGGATAGACCACCACGTCGCGCAGCGGCAGGACCGGCAGCGGCGGCGTATGGGTCGGCTTTGACGTGGCGCTCATCGGTTCGAAATTCCTTCGTCTGGCTCGAACGGCGCGGGATCGATTGTGGCGACGAGCCCGCCGGTGCGCGCGGTGCGCGGCACGGGCTCGACCGCAGCGTGCGCCGCACCGCGATCGGGGTCAAGTAAGGGCCCGGTCACATGAATGCAAGCCGCAGGCGCATTCGGCCATGCGAAACGCGTGCCTGGCCGTGGCCGGGCTCGGTGGAAGTTCTCGCCTTGCGGGCGGCTTCAGTCGGCCGCGGCGCGCGGCTGCTGCGCCGTGCCGCGGTAGATGAGGTACGGCTCGGCCGTGCCGTTGATGACGGCCTCGTCCACCACGACCTTGCTGACGTGCTCGAGCGAGGGCAGCTCGTACATCGTTTCGAGCAGGACCTGCTCGAGGATCGTGCGCAAGCCGCGCGCGCCGGTGCGCCGCTGCAGCGCCTTGCGCGCGACCGCGCCGAGCGCCTCGTTGCGGAACTCGAGCTCGACGCCTTCCATCTCGAACAGCTTCTTGAACTGCTTCGTGATCGCGTTCTTCGGCTCGGTCAGGATCTTGATCAGCGCCGCCTCGTCGAGCTCCTCGAGCGTCGCGACGACCGGGAGCCGCCCGACGAACTCGGGGATCAGACCGAACTTGATGAGGTCCTCGGGCTCGACGTTCTGCAGCACCGTGCCGACGTTCGCCTTGCGGTCCTTCGCGCGGATCTCGGCCGAGAACCCTATGCCGGTCGATTCCGAGCGCGCCTGAATGAGTTTTTCGAGACCCGCGAACGCGCCGCCGCAGACGAACAGGATGTTGCGCGTGTCGACCTGCAGGAATTCCTGCTGCGGATGCTTGCGGCCGCCCTGCGGCGGCACCGAGGCGATCGTGCCCTCGATCAGCTTCAGCAGCGCCTGCTGCACGCCCTCGCCCGAGACGTCGCGCGTGATCGAGGGGTTCTCGCTCTTGCGCGAGATCTTGTCGATCTCGTCGATGTAGACGATGCCGGTCTGCGCCTTCTCGACGTCGTAGTCGCACTTCTGCAGGAGCTTCTGGATGATGTTCTCGACGTCCTCGCCGACGTAGCCCGCTTCGGTCAGCGTCGTCGCGTCGGCGATCGTGAACGGCACGTTGAGCAGGCGCGCGAGCGTCTCGGCGAGCAGCGTCTTGCCCGAGCCGGTCGGACCGATCAGCAGGATGTTCGACTTCGCGAGCTCGACCTCGTCGTTCTTCTGGCGCGACTCGAGCCGCTTGTAGTGGTTGTAGACCGCGACCGCGAGCGTCTTCTTCGCGCGGTTCTGGCCGATGACGTACTGGTCGAGCACGTCCATGATCTCGCGCGGCTTCGGCAGGTGCGAGCGCGCGGATGCGGCCTTCTCCTCGAGCTCCTCGCGGATGATGTCGTTGCAGAGCTCGACGCACTCGTCGCAGATGAACACCGAAGGGCCGGCGATCAGCTTGCGGACTTCGTGCTGGCTCTTGCCGCAGAACGAGCAGTACAACACCTTGCCGGTGTCGCCGCCCCTGCCCTGCCGTTCCTCGCTCATCTTCGCTGTTTACCCGGATCGATCTTGTTCGGTGGTGCCGTTACTGTATGAAACTCAAGGCAAAACTTCGAGTTTCGGCCCGAGAATACCACAGCATCCGACGGCCGCCGTCCGGCGGCCGCTCGATGCGCAACGGTCGTCGTCAGCCGGCCTTGACGGTTTCGTCGGGACGGCGCTCGAGCACGCCGTCGACCAGTCCGTAGTTCTTGGCGTCGGCCGCGCTCATGAAGTTGTCGCGGTCGGTGTCCTTCGCGATCCGCTCGACCGGTTGCCCGGTGTGCTTGGCGAGGATGTGGTTGAGCCGCTCGCGCACCGCGAGGATCTCGCGCGCGTGGATGTCGATGTCGGTCGCCTGGCCGGAGAACCCGCCGAGCGGCTGGTGGATCATGATGCGCGAATGCGGCAGCGAGAAGCGCTTGCCCTTGGTGCCCGCGGCGAGCAGCAGCGCGCCCATGCTCGCGGCCTGGCCGATGCACATCGTGCTGACGGCGGGCTTGAGGAACTGCATCGTGTCGTAGATCGCCATGCCCGCGGTGACTGCGCCGCCCGGGCTGTTGATGTAGAGGTTGATGTCCTTGTCGGGATTCTCCGACTCGAGGAACAAAAGCTGCGCGACGACGACGTTCGCGGTGATGTCGTCGATCGGGCCGACGCAGAACACGACGCGCTCTTTCAGCAGGCGCGAATAGATGTCGTACGCCCGCTCGCCGCGCGAGGTCTGCTCGACCACCATCGGAATCAGATTGAGACCCTTCACGTTCGCCTCTCCCGCGGATGAGCGAGGAATATGGCGGTCGCGACGCCGGAGTTCAACGGGGACGCCGCGCAATGCCGCGATTCATCGTGCTCATGCAGCCTGCGGACTGAGCACCTGCGCGAAGGTCGAGCGCTGTTCGGTGTGCTTCGCGTGCTCCGCGACCCATTCAGCGACCTGGTCCTCGATGACCCGGTTGCGCAGGTTGTTCATGAGCTCCTGGTCCTTCGAATAGAGCTCGACGACCTTTTCGGGCTCCTCGTAGGTCGAGGCGATGCTCGAAAGCTCGCTCGCGACACGGCGCTGGTCGAGCGCGATCGCGTTCTGCTTCGCGATCTCGCTGATCAGCAGGAACGCCGCAACGCGCTTTTGCGCGGCGGGCTTGAACGGCTCGGTCGAGCTCGGCGGCTCGAGCCCGGCGCGCTCGGCTCGCAGCTGGCCGTCGCGCAGCATCGCGCGGGCCTCGGCTTCGACCATGCCCTTCGGGACCTCGAGCGACGCGTGCGCCGCGACGAGCTTCTCGACGACCTCGATCTTGAGGCGTCCGCGCAGCGCGGCACTGAGCTCGCGCTCGAGGTTCGCGCGCACGTCCTGGCGGAACCGCGCGACGCCGCCCTCGGTCACTCCGAAGCTCGCGACGAACGCCTCGTCGATCTCGGGCAGGCTGCCCTGGTTGACGCGCACGACGTGCAGCTCGACCTCGGCGACGGAGCCTGCGAGCTCGCGCTGGCGGAAATTCGCGGGGAACGTCAACTCGAAGCTCGAATCCTCGCCGGCCTTCATCCCGACGAGCCGCTGCTCGAGCTCGGCCGACATCGCGCCGGAGCCGACCACCGTGCCGACCCGCTCCCGGCCCGTCGCGGGATGGCGCTTGCCGTCGGCGACCGCGGCATATTCGAACAGCACCATGTCGCCCGGCTGCGCCTCGCGCTCGACGGCCTGCCACTGCTTGCGCTGCATGCGGAGCGTGTCGATCATCCGGTCGATGTCGGCATCCTCGACCACGGCGACCGTGCGCACGATCTCGAGCGATCCGACGTCGATCGGGCCGAGCTCGGGCACGACCTCGAACGTCGCGACGTACTCGATCTCGCCCTTGTCGGCGGGCTGCGTCTTGATCGACGGCGCAACGGCCGGGCGCAGGTTTTCCTTGCGCACGGCTTCCTGGAACGAGCTGCCGATCACGTCCGACATCGCCTCGTTGCGGACCTGCGCGCCGAAGCGCTGCTCGATCACGCGCGTCGGCACCTTGCCGGGCCGGAAGCCCTTCAGGCGCACCGACTGGCCGAGCTCGCGGATCTTCTCCTTGACGCGCGACTCGTAGCGCTCGGAAGGAATCCTGATCGTGAGCTTGCGCTCGAGGCTGGAGACGTTCTCGACTGAGACTTGCATGGCTGCTCCGTTAAACCGGCGTCGCGCGCCGGCGGGCGGATGCCGCGCGCACGGACGGGGAACGAACGACGGATGGCGAATCGTGCGAAAGCCGGGACTCGAACCCGGACGGGGACAACCCACTGGAACCTAAATCCAGCGCGTCTACCAATTCCGCCACTTTCGCTTCGAACATGGGATGGATGATGGGCGGTGGTCGTTGCGGGTGGTGCGGGCGCTCTCGCGGATGTCGCGAAAGCGTTTCTCGTTTCATCAGGTGTCGCTAGAGCTCTCGCGTCAGTCGCGAAAAGCGTCCTCGTTTCATTAGCTGCCGCTAGAGCTCTCGCGTCATTCGCGAAAGCCGGTGTTCAACGCGATAGACGAAATGGTGGGCCGCCCCAGACTCGAACTGGGAACCTACGGATTAAGAGTCCGCTGCTCTACCAATTGAGCTAGCGGCCCGGTCATTCGTTGCGCGATGGGTTGCGCCTGTTCTTGTAAGCAGTCGCGAGAGCCGCGCGCGCTCCGTTAGAAGTCGCTAGAGCTCTCGCGTCAGTCGCGCAAACCGTCGGGTTTCGCGACACACGAAATGGGGTGGACGAGGGGATTCGAACCCCCGACAACCGGAATCACAATCCGGTACTCTAACCAACTGAGCTACGCCCACCGTTGTTGCCGAATCTTCACGCACTCTCGCACGCCGACCGACCCTTCCGTGGCTCGTGAGCGCGCCCGACAGGACTCGAACCTGCAACCGCCGGCTTAGAAGGCCGATGCTCTATCCGGTTGAGCTACGGGCGCTACAAGCTCGATTGTCGCAAATCCCTGGCGCCGCGCTCGCCTCGAGCGGCCGCTAGAGCTCTCGCGTCCGTCGCGACAACCGTTACGCTGCGCGCTGCCAAGCCGCTAGAGCTCTTGCGTCCGTCGCGAAAACCGTCACGCTGCGCGCTGCCAAGCCGCTAGAGCTCTCGCGTCCGTCGCGAAAACCGTCACGCCGCGCGCTTTTCGCATTGGTCGGGGTAGAGGGATTCGAACCCCCGACATCCTGCTCCCAAAGCAGGCGCGCTACCAGACTGCGCTATACCCCGTCGCTTCCGCCGCGCGATACGCGCCGCACGAAGCCGCGCGATACTAAGCCCGGGTCCGTAGAGCGTCAATCGAACGACGCCGCGCAGCGCGCGCAGCACGATCCGACGCGCGCTTCGCACATCGAAAAAACAAAAAGGGCGCCGAAGCACCCTTTCGGTGAATGGCGCGCCCGGAGAGATTCGAACTCCCGACCACCAAGTTCGTAGCCTGGTACTCTATCCAACTGAGCTACGGGCGCGTGAGCCGAACATTATCGGTGTGCTGCAGCGTACTCGTCAACCGCGGCCTGGGATCGTCCGCCGCGCTCGTGCAGACGTGCGATGAAAAAAGGGCCCTCGCGGGCCCTTCGTCGTTGCTGGCGGAGAGGGAGGGATTCGAACCCTCGATAGAGCTTTTGACCCTATACTCCCTTAGCAGGGGAGCCCCTTCGGCCTCTCGGGCACCTCTCCGGAATTCGTTGTCGCTGCGACCGATGTCGCGGCCCGCTCGCTCCCGCCCCGCGGACCGTCCGCGACGCGGAGGCCGGTTCGCACGCGGCGCGCAAGCTTATCGGCGCACCCGGTGCGGCGCAAACCTCAGCCGACTTCGTCGGGGCCGGATTCGCCTGACGGACCCAGCTGTTCGCGCTTGATCCGCTGGTAGATCTCCTCGCGGTGCACCGCGAGGTCCTTCGGCGCATTGATGCCGATCCGCACCTGGTTGCCCTTGACGCCGAGCACGGTGACGGTGACGTTGTCGCCGATCATCAGGGTCTCACCCACGCGTCGCGTCAGTATCAGCATTGCGAGCTCCCTCCGCGATCCTTGTGCCGGCGCCCTGCATCCTGTGCTGCGATTCCATTCGCATATGCCTGCTTGAGCAGGCATGAGCAGATGCGCCGTCTGCGTCCATCCGAATTCTCGACGACGACACGGATCATGGTAGCCACGCACGCTGCAGGGTGCAACGAATCGCGGCGCGTGCGTCAGCCCGCGAGCCGGGCGCGAACCCACGGCGCGACGAGGGCGAGTGCCTCGTCGAGCTTCGGCGAATCGTCGCCCCCGCCCTGCGCCATGTCGGGACGTCCGCCGCCCCTGCCGCCGATCTGCGCCGCAACGTGCGAGAGCAGCTCGCCCGCATCGACCCTGGCGAGGGCAGCGCCGCCGGCACCGGCGACGAGCGCGGCCTTGCCCTCGTTCGCCGACGCGAGCACGACGACGCAATCCTTCAGCCGCTGCTTCGCCTGGTCGAGGCTCGCGCGCAGCGCCTTCGAATCGATCGCGCCGACGCGCGCGGCAAGCACCATGATTCCTCCAACATGCTCGGCGCGCGCAATTGCGTCGTCGAGCACAGAGCCGGCCGCCTTCGCGCGCAACGACTCGAGCTCGCGCTCGAGCTTCTTCTGCC
>DATLNY010000120.1:0-4258 GCA_035536495.1 Candidatus Saccharimonadia bacterium
TGACGGGTCTTTCGACGCTCGCGCTCCTCGTCCTGCTCGTGACGGGCATGAACGCAAGTGCGCTGCAGACGGGGCTTGCGATGACGCGCGGGCGCGAGATCGCGATGCGGCTTTCGCTCGGCGCCTCGCGCGGCCGCGTGCTGCGCCAGCTGTTGACCGAGAGCGGCCTGCTCGGCCTCGTCGCAGGCTCGCTGGCGCTCGCGCTGCTTGCCGCGATCCATCAGCTGGGCGCGGCCATCCTCGCGAATTTTCCGTTCCCGCTCACGATCGGCGCGTCGTCGATCGCCTTCACGTTCGGCATCGCGCTCGCGGCCGGCGTGCTCGCGGGCCTCTCCCCCGCGCTCCATGCCGCGCGCGCGGGCGTTGCCGCGACGCTCAAGGCCTCGATGGGCGGCTCGGCGAAGCGCGGCGGTCTCCAGCGCGGTCTCGTCGTCGCGCAGCTGCTGCTGACGCAACCGCTCGTCGTCATGCTGACCGCGATGGTGCTCATCATCGTGACCGAGTACCGGCGCGAGTCCGCGCAGGACGCGTCGTCGGCCGTCGCGACGATCGAGCTGCGTTCGTCCGACGCGACGACGGGATCGCTCGACCCCACGCGCGAGATCGAGCGGCTCGCCGCGCACCTCGAAACAGTACCGGCGGTGGTGCGCGCGATCCCCGACGCGAACAGGACCGAGCATTTCGACAGCTACGTCGCGGCGCGTCCGGCAACCGCCGTCGCCGCGCCGATCGACATCGAAGCCGCGGTCGTCGCACCGGGATGGTTCGAGACGATGGACCGCGCGATCCGTGCGGGCCGCGCGTTCGACGCGGCCGACGCGCGTCCTGGCGATGCACGCGGCGACCGTCCCGTCGTGATCGGCGAAGACCTTGCGGCCGCTCTCTGGCCCGGCCGCTCGCCACTCGGCGAGCGGCTCGTGCCGCCGGCCGATTCGGAGGAGCCCGCGCTCGTCGTGGTCGGCGTCGCCGAGACGCCCCCGGGCACCGAGCGGCGTCCGGGCTCGGAATACGAGGTGTTCGTGCCACCGTCGGCGCCGCCGTCGGGCATCGCACTGCTCGTACGGCTGCGCGGCGATCCCGCGACGGCGTTGCGCGAAGTCCGCGCCGCGCTGCGCGAGGCGGCGCCCGGCCTCGGCATCCTCGAGCTCCGCACGCTCGCGCAGCTCGCGCAGGAGAGCAAGCGCGAGCTGCTCGTCGGCACGGGTGCGCTCGCGGGCCTAGGCGTTCTCGCACTCCTCATTTCGGCGATCGGGCTCTACGCCGTCGTCGCGTTCGCGGTGTCGCAACGCAGCGCGGAGATCGCGGTACGCCTCGCGGTCGGCGCGCGCCCCGGCCAGGTCGTGCGCCACACGATGCGGGACGGCATCCGCCTCACCGGGATCGCGCTTGCGGCGGGGCTGCCGATCAGCCTCGCGGGCCTCTCGCTTCTCATCATCACGCCGAAGATGCTGCCGGCGGTGCCCCTTTGGCAGGTCGCCGTCTTCGCGCTGCTCTGTGTCGGCGGCATCGCAACGGCCGCGACGTGGCTGCCCGCGCGGCGTGCGGCGCGGGTTGCGCCGGCGACCGTGCTGCGCAGCGAGTGAGCGCTGACAGACGCCGCGCTCGCCGCACGCACGAACGCGTGGCGGCAACGGACCTTTCCACGAAGCCGGGAAACCGGGCACGCGAACTCGCGCTTGAACGCGCGTCACGCGCGCCTGGGCTGCTCGCTCCGGAAGCCCGCGACCACGAGCAGCACCGCGCCGACGCAGATCGCGGAATCGGCGACGTTGAACGCGGGCCAGCTCCAGTCGTTCCAGTACAGCAGCACGAAGTCGACGACGTGGCCGAGTCGCAGCCGGTCGATGACATTGCCGATCGCACCGCCGATGACGAGCGACAGCGCGATCGCGTTGAGGCGCTCGTGCTTCGGCAGGTGCGCCATCCAGTACGCGAATGCCCCCGCGACGACGAGCGCGAATGCCGACAGGCCGAAACGCTGCCAGCCCTGCCCGTCGTTGAACAGGCTGAACGCGACGCCGCGGTTGTAGGTCAGGGTCCAGTCGAAGAACGGCAAGACGGGGACGCGCTCGTGCAGCGTCATCGTCGACGTCGCGATCGCCTTCGTGAGCTGGTCGGCCGCAACGACGAGCGCCGCGACCCAGAGCCATGCGAATCCGGCGCGGTCGGCGCGGTCTACGGCGTTCGAGCGCATCAGAACCACCGCCGCTGCTCGCCGGGACCCGCGACGTTCGAGACGCAGCGTCCGCAGAGCTCCGGATGCCCGTCGTCGTCGCCGACGTCCGCGACATGGTGCCAGCAGCGCACGCATTTCGCATGCGCGCTCGCGCGCGCGACGAGCGACATCGCATGGCCGAGCGGCGCGATCGGCAGCGCGTCGGCCGGCGCCGTCGCGGCGCGGCGCACCACGAACGACGAGGTGATGAAGTAGTAGCGCAGCTCGTCTCCGTACGGCGCAAGCTGCGCATGCAGCGCGTCGTCGAGATGCAGCTCGACCTCGGCGTCGAGCGAAGAGCCGATCGCGCCGTCGTTGCGCATCGTCTCGAGCACGCGCGCAACCTCGGTGCGGGTGGCATCGAGCAGCGCGAACAGCGCCTCGTCGCGCTCGCCCGCGAGGCTTGCGTGCGGAACGAGCGCATCGAGCTCCGCCCACGTCGCGAACAGCACCGACTCGTGCCGCCGCGCCGGCATGTGCGCCCACAGCTCCTCCGACGTGAACGCGAGCACCGGCGCCATCGCGCGGACGAGGATCTCGAGCGTCCAGTACATCGCCGACTGCGCCGAGCGCCGCGCCGGCGCGTCGCGCCGCAGCGTGTAGAGCCGATCCTTCGTCATGTCGAGGTACGCCGCGCCCATGTCGACCGTGCAGAAGCGCATGAGCTCCTGCACGAGCGCCTGGTAGCGATAGCTGTCGGGCCCGGATTCGCCGTCGCGGCCGGCCTCGGCGCCGTAGACGCGACGCGCGAGCTGCATGACGCGCACCGCCTGCGCGAGCGCCCAGCGGTCGAGCAGCAGCATCTGGTCGACCGGCACGAGGTCGCGCGAGGGATCGAAGCCCGCGAGGTTGCCGAAGAGGAAGCGTGCCGTGTTGCGGATGCGCCGGTAGCTGTCGGCGACGCGCTTGAGGATCTCGTCGGAGACCGACATCTCGTTCGCGTAGTCGGTCGAGGCGACCCAGAGCCGCAGCACGTCGGCGCCGAGCGTCGAGACGACCTTCTGCGGCGAGACGACGTTGCCGAGCGACTTCGACATCTTGCGGCCCTGCGCATCGACCGTGAAGCCGTGCGTGAGCACCTCGGTGTACGGCGCGTGGCCCGACATCGCGGTCGAGGTCAGCAGCGAGGAATGGAACCAGCCGCGGTGCTGGTCGGAGCCCTCGAGGTACATCACGCGTTTGGGCTCGTGCGGCTCGCGCACGAACTCGGCGCGCGCGTCGAGCACGCCGGCGTGCGTGACGCCGGAATCGAACCAGACGTCGAGGATGTCGGTGACCTTGTCGTAGTGTTCGGCGTCCCCGCCGATCAGCGAGGCCGGATCGAGCGCGTACCACGCTTCGACACCGTCGCGCTCGATGAGGTCGGCGACTTCGTGCAGCAGCTTCGCGCTGTCGGGATGCGGCATGCCGTCGGACTTGCGCGCGAACAGCGCGATCGGCACGCCCCAGGTGCGCTGGCGCGAGATGCACCAGTCCGGGCGGTTCTCGATCATGCCGGCGATGCGCTCCTCGCCCCAGCCGGGGATCCAGCGCGTCTTGTGGATCGCGGCGAGCGCGTGCTTGCGCAGGCCGGCCTGGTCCATCGCGATGAACCACTGCGGCGTCGTGCGGAACGCGACCGGCGTCTTGTGGCGCCAGCAGTGCGGGTAGCTGTGCTCGAGCTTTTCGCGCGCGAGCAGCACGCCGCGCCCGTCGAGCTCCTCGATGATCGCGTCGTTCGCCTTGAAGATGTGCTGGCCCGCGAAGAGCTCCGTGCCGGGCAGAAACACGCCGTTGCCGCCGCCCGGATTGAGCACGTCGAGCCCGTACTGCTGGCCGACCGCGAAGTCCTCCTGGCCGTGGCCGGGCGCGGTGTGCACGGCACCGGTGCCGGCATCCGTCGTGACGTGTTCGCCGACGATCACGGGAACCGTGCGGTCGTAGAACGGATGTCGCAGCTGGACGTGCTCGAGGTCACGGCCGGACGCACGGTGCCCTTTCGTCACGGCCGCGCTCTCCGGCATGCCGTAACGCTTCGCCGCCGCATCGGCCAGGGAGGCTTCG
>DATLNY010000121.1:0-4794 GCA_035536495.1 Candidatus Saccharimonadia bacterium
CGCCCAGGATGATCACGGCGGGCGCCGCGGCGCCCGAGCGATGCCCGGCTCGCGCATCCGTTCGGGGGATGGGGGTTGGCCGTCGAGATGAAGAAGCGGGACTACTACGAGATCCTCGGCGTCGAGAAGACCGCGACCGAAGAGGACATCCGCAAGGCGTTCCGTCGCCTCGCGATGAAGCACCATCCCGACCGCAATCCGGGCGACAAGAAGTCCGAAGAGGACTTCAAGGAATGCAAGCTCGCGTACGAGGTGCTGTGCGACGCACCGAAGCGCGCCGCGTACGATCGCCACGGCCATGCGGCGTTCGAGCAGGGCGCAGGCCCCGGCCGCGGCGGTGGCTTCAACCCCGACGTCGGCGACATCTTCGGTGACATCTTCGGTGACATCTTCGGCGGCGGGCGCCAGCGCGCGCGCCGCGGCGCGGACCTGCGTTACGTCGTCGAGCTCGACCTCGAGCAGGCGGTGTTCGGCGTCGAGAAGGAGATCCGCATCCCGACGCTCGCGGAATGCGAGACCTGCGACGGCTCGGGCTCGAAGGACGGCAAGGTCAGCACGTGCGCGACGTGCCGCGGCTCGGGGCGTGTGCGGATCCAGCAGGGCATCTTCTCGATCCAGCAGGCGTGCCCGAAGTGCGAGGGCCGCGGCAAGACCGTCGACGCGCCGTGCAAGGCGTGCGACGGCGACGGCCGCATCGAGCGGCAGAAGACGCTGTCGGTGAAGATCCCGGGTGGCGTCGACGACGGCGATCGCGTGCGGCTCGCCGGCGAAGGCGAAGCGGGACCAGGCGGCGTGCCGGCCGGGGACCTCTACGTCGAAGTGCAGGTGCGCCCGCACCGGATCTTCCAGCGCCAGGGCGACGATCTGCACTGCGAGGTGCCGATCCGCTTTTCGCAGGCGGCGCTCGGCGCGTCGATCGAGGTGCCGACGCTCGACGGCGAGGCGCTGATCAAGCTGCCGAAGGAAACGCAGACCGGCGCTTTGTTCAAGCTGCGCGGGAAAGGCGTCAAGTCCGTGCGCGGGCGCGGCGTCGGTGACCTGATCTGTCGCGTCGTGATCGAAACTCCGGTCAACCTCTCGGCGCGCCAGCGCGAGCTGCTCGAGGAGTTCGAGGCGAGCTTCGGCGACGACGCGCGCTCGCACACGCCGAAGCAGAGCGGCTGGCTCGAGGGCGTCAAGGAATTCTGGGCGCGCGTGACGTCCTGATGCGCGCGTGTTGCGCGCCGCCGCGCGACGCTTCACGCTTGCGCGCATGACGAGGACCCGGATCGCGATCTTCGGCGCCTCGGGCCGCATGGGCGGCGCGCTTGCGCGCGCCGCGCGCGAGCGCGAGGACGTCGCGGTCGTTGCGGCGCTCGTGCGCAGGGACTCGGCGCGGCTCGGCACGTTCATGCCGGGGGCCGAGCTGCGCTACGCCGCGTCGCTCGACGGGGACGTCGATGCGATCGTCGATTTCGCGGGCGCACGTGGATTCGACGACGCGATCTCGCTGGCGCTCGCGTCGCGGCTCGCGTTCGTGAGCGGCTCGACCGGCCTCGACGATGCGCAGCTCGCGGCGCTGACGCGCGCGTCCGCGTCGATCCCGGTGCTTTGGTCGGCGAACTTCAGCCTCGGGATCGCGGTGCTCAAGCGCCTCGTCGCCGATGCGGCGACGCTGCTGGGCCCTGAGTTCGACGCGGAGATCTTCGAGGCGCACCACCGCCAGAAGGTCGATGCGCCGTCCGGCACCGCGATCGCGCTCGGCCAGGAGATCGCGAAGGCACGCGCGCAGCGGTTCGAATCGGTCGCGCGGCTCGGCCGCAGCGGCCACACGGGGCCTCGCGCGGAAGGCGAACTCGGATTTGCCGTGCAGCGCTGCGGTGACGTCATCGGTGAGCACACTGCGACGTTCGCGGGGCGCGGCGAGCGGATCGAGCTCACGCATCGAGCGACGCATCGCAGCGTGTTCGCGCACGGTGCGTTGCGGGCGGCGGCGTGGCTCGCGCAGCGGCGCAGCGGACGCTACGAGCTCGCCGATCTGCTGGGGTGATTGTCGGGTCGGCCGCGCGGGTCGGGGCTGAGGCCCCTCCTACAGTGATTCTGGAGGTCGCCTGGAGCGCACGGCGCCCCGAGGCATCTCTGTAGGAGGGGCCTCAGCCCCGACAGCCAGGGCGCGAACGCGCTCCGACGCGCGCGATGGACGCTCCGCCGCCCTGCCACTATCATTCGCGCTCGCCTGATTCCCCCTGGAGCGACGGCCCGGACTCATCGGACCGCGCGCCCGGCTGCACGCGCGATTCCCGCGCGCCGGGGAATCTCCCGCACGAAAGGCGACGATGACGACGACACCCGCACTGCTCGCGCTCGAAGACGGCACGCTGTTCCACGGCGTTTCGATCGGCGCATTGGGCGAAGCGGTCGGCGAAGTCGTGTTCAACACCGCGATCACGGGTTACCAGGAAATCCTGACGGACCCGTCCTACGCGCGGCAGATCGTCACGCTGACGTATCCACACATCGGCAACACCGGCGCGAATGCCGTCGACGCTGAGTCGACGAAAGTCCACGCCGCAGGCCTCGTCGTGCGCGATGTGCCGCGGCGCGCGAGCAACTGGCGCAACCAGCAGTCCCTCGGCGACTACCTCGTGCAGGCGGGTGTCGTCGGGATCGCCGAGATCGACACGCGCAAGCTCACGCGGATCCTGCGAGACCGCGGCGCGCAGGGCGGCTGCCTGCAGGCCGGCGACGTCGATGTGCAGCGCGCGCTCGCCGCCGCGCGCGGCTTTCCCGGATTGAAAGGCATGGACCTCGCGAAGGTCGTCAGCGCGAGCGCGAATTACGCGTGGCAGGAAGGCTCGTACGACCTCGATCGCACGGCGTACGCCGCGCGTCCGACGCGCCACCGTGTCGTCGCGTACGACTTCGGCGTCAAGCGCAACATCCTGCGGCTGCTCGCCGATCGCGGCTGCGACGTCACGGTCGTGCCGGCGCAGACGCCCGCGGCCGACGTGCTCGCGATGAAGCCCGACGGGATTTTCCTCTCGAACGGCCCCGGCGATCCGGAGCCGTGCGATTACGCGATCGCCGCGATCCGCGAGTTCGTCCGGCGCAAGGTCCCGACATTCGGGATCTGCCTCGGACACCAGCTGCTCGGGCTCGCGGCGGGCGCGCAGACCGTCAAGATGAAGTTCGGCCACCACGGCGCGAACCATCCCGTACTCGACCTCGACAGCGGCAGGGTCATGATCTCGAGCCAGAACCACGGCTTCGCGGTCGACGAGGCGACGCTGCCGGCGAACGTGCGCGCGACGCACCGCTCGCTGTTCGACGGCTCGCTCCAGGGCCTCATGTTCACCGATGCGCCCGCGTTCGGCTTCCAGGGCCACCCCGAGGCGAGCCCGGGCCCGCACGACGTCGACGCGCTGTTCGACCGCTTCTCGGCGATGATGGACGCGCGCGCCGGTGCCGAGGCGTGACGGGCGCCGTGGGAATTTGAACCCGTCCCGACTAGGCTCGGATGCGGGGCGAGCCCCGCCGTCGCGGCGGAAGCGCCGTCGTTGCGAGGGCAAGCAGCCATGAACGCACCATCGAGGAAAATGCGGACGCTCGCGGTCGCCGCGGTCGCGCTCGTCGTCGTGCTCGCTCTGTCCGCCGCGCTGCTCGCGTTCCAGGCCAAGTCGGCCGTCGCGCGCATCGTCGAGGTGCTGCGGCCCGGTTACGAAATCACCTACGTGTCGCCGCGCGTCGGCCTCAACGGCGATCTCAGCGTCCGCGAGCTCAAGGTGCGGCCGGTCGGTGACGATCGCGCGACGCTGACGGCCGTGCGCGCGGAGTTGCGCCCCTCCGGCCCCGCGTGGTTCCTGCGCGCGGCGTTCGAATCGGGCGCCGCGCTGCCGCCGATCGAGAAGCTCTCGCTGAAGCTCGAGGGTGTTGCGATCGAAGGCAGCGGCGACCTGCATCCCTCGCTGCGCTGGATCGGCACGCGCAGCGCCGCGCCGTTCGAAGGCGCGGGGTGCAGCGCTTCGATCCACTTCAGCGCCGAAGACTGGGAGCAGCTCGAGCTCGGTTCGGGACCCGCGTCGATCGACGCCGAATATGCCGTGACGGGGCCAGGGCTCGGAACCGTGACCGCGGCGTACGCCGTCCCGGGCAGCTCCCGGATCGAGCATCGGCGCGTGCTGAAGCTCGAAAAACCGTTCGAGCCGTTGCCGCTCGATCCGGCGCGAGCCGCGACGGTCGAATCGCAGTGGGCGGTCATCGACGAGGGTTTCGTCACCGCGCGCAATCGCCTGTGCGCGCGTCGCGCGCGCGTCGCGCGCAACCATTTCGCGGACGTCCACGCCACGGCCGTGCGCGATTGGTTGCGCCGCCTCGAGCTCGAGCCGAGCGCGGGGCTCATCGAAACGTATCGGCGCTACGCGCTCGGCGGCGGCGAGCTGCGCTGGCAGTCACGCCCGCGCGCGCCGATCGTGTTCGCGAGCTACGCCGCTGCGCGCGCGGACGAGCGGGTGCGCGTGCTCGCAGCGACCCTCGCTGCAACCGGCAAGCCGGCCGTTGCATTCGAGCTCGCACGCGTCACGCCGACCGTCGATCCGCTCGATCCCGCGGCAGCGCTCGCAGGCGGCGACTCCGCCGCATCACCCGCGCTGGCCGACGCCGGGGGCGCGCCCGCGTCCGCGTCTGCACCAGGGGTCGACGCGTCCGCGTCCACCGAACCGACGACGCCGGGCACGATCACGGCGCCCACGATCACGCCCCCACCGATCGCAGCGCCGGCCGACCCGAAGCCCGCGGTCGCTTCGGCGCCCGCGCCGA
>DATLNY010000122.1:0-3917 GCA_035536495.1 Candidatus Saccharimonadia bacterium
CTGCGCGCACGCGGTTCGGTTCGCGACGCTGCTCGCGCGCGAGGACGGCATCGCGATCCTCAACGAGGTCGTGCTGAACCAGGTGCTCGTGCGCTTCGCCGACTCCGACGACGTCACGCGCGACGTCGTCGCGCGCGTGCAACGCGACGGCACCTGCTGGCTCGGCGGCACGACCTGGCACGGCCTCGCCGCGATGCGGATCTCGGTGTCGAACTGGGCGACCGGCGACGACGACGTGCGCCGCTCGGCCGACGCGATCGTCGCGGCATTCCGCGCCGCGCACTGATCGAAACCGCCGCGGGCAAGGTCGACGGACGCGCGCGGCAGAGCTCCCTTGCCGCCCGTCGCGCGATGCCCGAGGATTGGCGGCGGGCGCGCGATCCCGACCTGACGGTCGACCAGCGAGGACGTGCGCGCATGGCTACGAAGAAGAAACCCGCGAAGCGCGGGACGGGCAAGGACGCCGCGGCGAAATCGGCCGCGCGCAACACCGACAGCGCCCCCGCCGGTCGCCCGCCGCGCCGCGTCGCCGACCGCGCCGCGCGCAAGGCGGCCGATACCGACGCGACGGCCGCCGCGATGCCGTTCAACGAGCTCAAGCCGTTCGAGCACGGACGCCGCAACGCGATCGCGCCGCCCGAAGGGCCGCGCGTCACACCACCGACGCCCGACGTCGGCGCGAGCACGCTGTCGGAATCGAACCGCTCGGAGAAGGTCGGCACGACCGCCGCGGCAGGCTTCAATCCGACCGCCGACTCGCTCGATCGCGTGCGCGTCGATGCGACCGGGCAGCGGCTGACGACAAACCAGGGCGTGCGGGTCGCCGACAACCAGAGCTCGCTCAAGGCGGGGCTGCGCGGCCCGGCGCTGCTGAAGGACTTCATCCTCCGCGAGAAGATCACGCACTTCGACCACGAGCGCATTCCCGAGCGCATCGTGCACGCGCGCGGCTCCGGCGCGCACGGCTTCTTCGAGAGCTACAAGTCGCTGAAGCGGCTCACGCGTGCCGCGCCGTTCCAGGAAGCCGGCAAGATCACGCCGGTGTTCGTGCGCTTCTCGACCGTGCAGGGCGAGCGCGGCTCGAAGGACACCGCGCGCGACGTGCGCGGCTTCGCGGTGAAGTTCTACACCGAGGAGGGCAACTGGGACCTCGTCGGCAACAACATCCCGGTGTTCTTCATCCAGGACGCGATGAAATTCCCCGACCTCGTGCACGCGGTGAAGCCCGAGCCGCACCACGGCATGCCGCAGGCGGGATCGGCGCACGACACGTTCTGGGACTTCGTCTCGCTGATGCCCGAATCGACCCACATGCTGATGTGGGCGATGTCGGACCGCGGGATCCCGCGCAGCTACCGGATGATGCAGGGCTTCGGCGTGCACACGTTCCGCTTCGTCAACGAGGCCGGCGAGTCGCAGTTCGTGAAGTTCCACTGGACGCCGATGCTCGGCACGCATTCGCTCGTCTGGGACGAGGCTGTCAAGATCTCGGGCGCCGACCCGGACTTCCATCGCCGCGACCTCTGGGAGGCGATCGAGGCGGGCGAGTTCCCCGAGTACGAGCTCGGCATCCAGGTGTTCGACGAAAAGCAGGCCGAGCGCTTCAGCTTCGACGTGCTCGACGCGACGAAGCTCGTGCCCGAGGAGCTCGTGCCGGTCCGACCGGTCGGGCGCATGGTGCTCAACCGCAATCCCGACAACTTCTTCGCCGAGACCGAGCAGGTCGCGTTCTGCACCGCGCACGTCGTGCCGGGCATCGACTTCACGAACGATCCGCTGCTCGCGGGGCGCATCCATTCCTACGTCGACACGCAGATCTCGCGGCTCGGCGGCCCGAACTTCCACGAGCTGCCGATCAACTCGCCGATCGCGCAGGTCCACAACAACCAGCGCGACGGCATGCACCGCCAGGCGATCCATCGCGGCCGCGTGTCGTACGAGCCGAATTCGCTCGGCGGCGGTTGTCCGTTCCAGGCCGGCACCGCCGGCTTCGTGTCGTTCCCGGAGCCGGTCGCGCAGGACGAAGTGCGCGGCAAGCCCGAGAAGTTCGCGGAGCATTACAACCAGGCGACGCTGTTCTTCGACAGCCAGACGCCGGTCGAGCAGGCCCACATCGTCGCGGCGTTTCGCTTCGAGCTGAGCAAGCTCACCGTGCCGGCGATCCGCGAGCGTGTCCTGTCGATGCTCGCAAACGTTTCGAAGAAGCTCGCGAAGGGTGTTGCGGACGGGCTCGGCGTGGCGGTGCCCGCCGCGATGCCGCGCGCGCTCGCGCGCACACCGAAGCCCGAGGTTTCCCTGTCGCCGGCGCTGTCGCTGACGGCGCGGCCCGGCGACGGCGGAGTTCGCACGCGCAAGGTCGCGATCCTCGTCGCGAACGGCGCCGTCGGCGCGAGCGTCGCTGCCATCCAGGCCGCGCTGCTCGCGGGCGGCGCGACCGGACGCCTCGTCGGTCCTCGCATCGGTCCGTTCCGCACCGCCGAAGGCGGTGAGCTCGATGCCGATGCGTCGCTCGAGAACGAGGCGCCGTCGTGTTTCGACGGCCTCGTGCTCTGCGACGGCGCGAAGGCCGTCGCGACGCTCGCCGCCGACGGCCGCGCGCTGGAATTCGTGAAGGACCAGTTCCGCCACAGCAAGACGATCCTCGCGCTCGGCGCCTCGAAGGCGCTGCTCGAGCAGGCGGGGATCCCGCGTGGCGAGGAGGTGCCCGGCGTCCTGCGCGGCGACGGCGGCCGCGCCGCGACCGCGCGATTCATCGAGGCGCTCGGGCAGCACCGGCATTTCGCGCGGGAGACCGATCCGCCGCGCGTCTGATCAGCGCCGTTCGGGCAAACGGCGAGCGTGCCGCACCGCGAGCAGCTCGTCGTCCAGAACGCGTCGCAGGACTACGGTTTCGGCCCGGGTTACGACAGCATGACCAGTCAGTACGGGCGACCGCCGGTGTTGCCGCCCGGGCCGTAGTTGCAGACGATCGAATGGCGGTAGGTGAGGCTCGGGCAATCCGAGCGCGCGCAGCCGACCAGCAGGGTGCTGCGCCAGACGAGCTGCGTGTAATGCCCGCAGACGCGGTTCGGCGTGCACGTATTCGTGGCGTAGTTGTAGTCGGCGACCTCGCTCGCCCACGAGGCAACTGCCTGCGCTGCCGTCGGCGTCGCGGTCGAGGCGTAGATGTTCTCGCCGACGTACCACGGGTACCCGCTGCTGCGGTTCGGGTTGTGGTCGATGATCCCGCTGAACGAGTCGACGTCGACGCACTGGTTCGCCCACGCCTGCGCGGTCGCGGCGAGCGAGTCGCTCCACGCGAGCGCGGGCAGCGGCGTTGCCGTCAGAACGGAGGCGCGTACGGCGTTGTGCGCGGCAACCATGCCGGCGAGCGACGCAGGCTCGCCCGCGGATGCGACGTCCTCGAAACCGTCGGCGAAGATCGGATCGGGGCCCCCCGCGCCGGCGGGCAGCGCAGCAAGGGCGAGCAGCATGGTTGCGATGGCAGTGCGCATGGTCGGTCGTCTGTCGGTCGCGACCGTAGCGGCGCGAGCCTGACCATTTCGTGACGCGGTTCGAGGAAGCGGCCGCGGCCGTGGCGGCACCCGACGCGACCCCCCACAATCGAGATCCGGAGCGGGGATTCTCGTGGGCAAGGCCGACACCCTCACGCGCGAGGATGCGCTCCAGTACCTGCGCCGTTTCCCGGCCCAGGGATACGCTGCGGTCGCGTTCAACCTCGCGCTCGTGCTCGCGAGCAATGGCGTCGTGCTCTGGCTGCTCCTGAGCGGGCGGCTGCGCAGCGCGCACCTCATCATGCTCGTGATCGTCGAGACGCTGCTGTTGATCATGATCGCGCGCGGTGCGCAGCAGCTCGTGCCGAGGCGCGACTGGAGCGAACAGCCAAAGCCGTGGCGCGAGGTCCGCGGCGTGCTCGC
>DATLNY010000123.1:0-2766 GCA_035536495.1 Candidatus Saccharimonadia bacterium
GCCCGCGGCCTGGCGCGCCACGGTGGCCGGGCGCGCCGCTGCGCTGCGCGCCGGCACGCAGCCGGCACGAGCGCTCGAGGCACTGCTCGAATTCGATGCCTCGAGCGCCGCGGAGCTCGAGGCACGCGTTCCGGGCGCACGCCGTGCCCTGCCCGGGCTCGTGCGGCGCGGCTACGTCGAGGCGTGCGCGGCGCCGCGTCGCGCGAAATCCGGTCCTGCGCTCAACGCCGAGCAGCGCGCGGCGGTCGAATGCGTCAGCGCAGCGTTCGGCCGCTACGAGGCGTTCCTGCTCGACGGCGTGACGGGCAGCGGCAAGACCGAGGTCTATCTCGCGCTCGTCGCGCAGCAGCTCGCGGCCGGGCGGCAGAGCCTCGTGCTCGTGCCCGAGATTGCGCTGACGCCGCAACTGCTCGGCCGCTTCCGCGAGCGGCTCGGGATCGAGATCGCGCTCGCGCACTCGGGCCTGCCGGATGGGCAGCGCGCAGCGACCTGGCTCGACGCGGCGCGCGGTGTCGCCGACGTCGTCATCGGCACGCGCTCGGCGGTCTTCACGCCGCTCGCGCGTCCGGGGCTCGTCATCGTCGACGAGGAGCACGACGCGTCGTACAAGCAGCATGAGGGATTCCGATACTCGGCGCGCGACCTCGCCGTCGTGCGCGCGCATGCGCTCGGCGTTCCGGTCGTGCTCGGCTCGGCGACGCCGGCGCTCGAATCGCTGCACAACGTGCGCGCGGGCCGCTACACCGGGCTGCGCCTGACGCAGCGCGCCGGCGATGCGCGGCCGCCGGCCGTGCGTGTGCTCGACGTGCGGCAGGCGCGCATGCACGAGGGGCTGTCGCCGGCGCTGCTCGACGCGATCGCCGCGCGCGTCGCGGCGCGCGAGCACGTGCTCGTGTTCCGCAACCGCCGCGGCTTCGCGCCGCGCCTCATCTGCCACGCCTGTGGCTGGCATGCGCAATGTCCGCATTGCCAGGTCGGGCTGACGCTGCACCGCGCCGCGCGCGCGCTGCGCTGCCACCACTGCGGTCACCAGGAACGCGTGCCCGACGGCTGCCCGGGCTGTGCGGCGACCGAGCTCAAGCCGCTCGGCGCGGGCACGGAGCGGCTCGAGTCGGCGCTGGCGGAACGCTTCCCGGGCGTGCCGGTGCTCAGGATCGACCGCGACACGACGCGCGGCCGCGACGCGTTCGAGGCGATGCTCGCGACGCTCGAGCCCGATCGCGCCGCGATCCTCGTCGGCACGCAGATGCTCGCGAAGGGCCACGACCTGCCGAACCTCACGCTCGCGGCGCTGGTCGAGGTCGATGCGGGACTCTTCAGCGCGGACTTCCGAGGCCCCGAGCGGCTCGCGCAACTGCTCGTGCAGGTCGCCGGCCGCGCGGGCCGCGGTGTCAAGGCCGGCGAGGTGCTGCTGCAGACACACCACCCGACCCATCCGCTGCTGATGCGGCTGATCGCGGCCGGATACCACGGCTTCGCCGACGACGCGCTCGCCGAGCGCGAGAGCCTCGGCTTCCCGCCGTTCGTCCACGCGGCGCTGCTGCGCGCCGAGTCGAAGCAGCGCGAGCACGTCGACGCATTCCTTGCGCAAGCGCGCGCCGCGCTCGGCGACGCGCCGCGGATCGCGGTGCGCGGCCCGGTCGATTCGGCGATGCCGCTGCGCGCCGGTTTCCTGCGCGCGCAGCTGATGCTCGAGGCCGCGCGGCGCGCCGACCTCCACGCCGTGCTCGCGCCGTGGGTCGAATCGCTCTACTCGCTGCCGCAGGCGCGCCGCGTGCGATGGTCGATCGACGTCGATCCGATGACGGATTGATCGCGTCGCTTGGATCGCGGGTGCTGCGCGGCCGGATTCCCCGATCGGGGCCGATGCCCCTCCCCCAGTGACTCCCGGGCCCCACGCGAAGAGCCGGCGCGATGGGTCGAGGCGAAAAACGAAACGGCCGCGCGAGGCGGCCGTTCGTGGGGGCGTGTCGCGTCCCGGTTTCCGCTCAGGCGGTGAACAGCGCCCGCATCTTCTTCATCGCGTTCGCCTCGACCTGGCGGATGCGCTCGGCCGAGACGCCGTATTCGTCGGCGAGCTCCTGCAACGTCGCCTTGTTGCCGTCCGAGAGCCAGCGCCGCTCGACGATGTCGCGCGAGCGCGCATCGAGCTGGTCGAGCCCGTCGCGCAGGATCTCGAGCTGGTGGTCCGACTCGTCGTCGTGCTCGACGGTCTCGTACGGGCTCGCGCCGTGATCGACGAGGTACGCGACGGGCGAGGGCCGCGCGTCGTCGTCGGCATCGTTCGGCGTGTCGAACGCGAGGTCGTGGCCGTTGAGCCGCGACTCCATTTCGCGCACCGTCGCCTCGGGCACGCCGAGGTCCTTCGCGATCGTGCGGACCTCTTCGGCGTTCATCCAGCCGAGACGCTTCTTCGACTTGCGCAGGTTGAAGAACAGCTTGCGCTGCGCCTTCGTCGTCGCGACCTTGACGATGCGCCAGTTGCGCAGGATGAACTCGTGCATCTCCGCGCGGATCCAGTGCACCGCGAACGACACGAGCCGCACGCCCTGGTCGGGGTCGAAGCGCTTGACGGCCTTCATGAGGCCGATGTTGCCTTCCTGGATGAGGTCGGCGAGCTGCAGGCCGTAGCCCGAGTAGCCGCGCGCGACGTGCACGACGAAGCGCAGGTGCGAGAGCACGAGCCGCTTGGCGCAGTCGAGGTCTTCCTCGAGTAGGTAGCGGCGCGCGAGCGCCTGCTCTTCCTCGACCGTCAGCACCGGGACG
>DATLNY010000124.1:0-5206 GCA_035536495.1 Candidatus Saccharimonadia bacterium
GCGCGGGTCGCGATCATCGGCGCCGGCGGCCTCGGCTTCGACACCGCGGAATTCCTCGTGCAGGACGGCCATTCGCCGACACTCGACCTCGACGCGGGGCTCGCCGAGTGGGGCGTCGACCGTTCGCTCGCCGCGCGCGGCGCGGTCGAAGGTATCGCGCCGAAGCCGTCGCCGCCCGCGCGGCAGGTGTTCCTGCTGCAACGCTCCGAAGGGCGCCCCGGCGCCCGCCTCAACAAGACGACTGGATGGGTGCATCGCGCGACGCTCCGGATGAAGCGCGTCGAGATGATCGGCGGCGTCGAATACCGCCGCATCGACGACGCGGGGCTGCACGTCACGATCGGCGACAAGCCGCACGTGTTCGCGGTCGACCACGTCGTCGTCTGCGCAGGCCAGGAACCCAATCGCGAGCTGCACTTGGAACTCGAGGCACGCGGCGTGCGCTCGCACCTCATCGGCGGCGCCGAAGTCGCGGCGGAGCTCGACGCGAAGCGCGCGATCGACCAGGGTACGCGGCTCGCGCTCCGGCTCTGAGCGGACGCCCCGCGCGAAGCGGCACGGCCATGCGGGCGCGAAAGCCGCCACGGCGCATCTGAACCCGCGCTGTTTCGGCCCATTCCCCGGACTGGCGTATCATCACGGCGGGCGCGCGGCGGCACCAGGAGCTGCGCCATGGGTTTGTTCGATTTCGTCAAGACTGCCGGCTCGAAGATCTTCGGCAGGAATCCGCGCGACGACGACGACGACGATGACAGCATCGTCAAGCCGCTGCGCATGCATCTCAAAGAGCACAACATCGACCCGACGAACATCCGCACGCGCTTCCAGAACAGCGTGCTCGTGGTCGAGGGCTGGGTGCCCGACCAGGACACGCGCGAAAAGGCGATCCTCGTGCTCGGCAACGTCGAGGGCGTCGGCAAGGTAGACGATCGGCTGCAGGTCGGAAAGCCCGTCGCCGGCGCCGCGGGTCCGTCGTTCGGCAACGTGCAATCCGGCAGCCGCTCGACGGCCGGTTCCCCGCAGGGCGGCGGATCGCAGAACATCGGTCATGCCTCCGCGGGCAGCGGCGGCGGTGCGTGGACCTCGACGACCTACACGGTCAAGAAGGGCGACACGCTCTCGGCGATCGCGAAGGAGACGCTCGGCAGCGCGAACCGCTACCCGGAGATCTTCGAGGCGAACAAGCCGATGCTGAAGGACCCGGACAAGATCTACCCGGGCCAGGTACTGCGCATCCCGAAGAAATAGCTCACGAGGCGGGGCCGTATGCGCGGCCCCGCTTTCGCGCCACGGCTCAGCCGAACGGGTCCCGGAGCACGATGTTCTCGTCGCGGTCCGGTCCCGTCGAGACCATCGCGAGCGGACACGCGACGAGCTCCTCGAGCGAGCGCAGGTACGCGCGCGCGGCCGGCGGCAATTTGGTGAAATCGCGGATGCCGCGCGTCGGTTCGGTCCACCCCGGGAAGTCGAGGTAGACCGGCTCGCACTCTTCCCAGCCGGCGACGTCGAGCGGCGGGAATTCGGTTTCCTTGCCGCGATACCGGTACGCGACGCACATCTTCACGGTCGGCAGCCCGTCGAGCACGTCGAGCTTCGTCACGCACAGGCCGGAGATCCCGCTGATCATGACGGCGCGCTTGAGCGCGACGAGGTCGATCCACCCGCAGCGGCGCGGACGTCCCGTCGTCGCACCGTATTCGTCGCCGCGGCGGCGGATCTCCTCGCCGAGCTCGTCGTCGAGCTCCGTCGGGAACGGGCCGCCGCCGACGCGCGTCGCGTACGCCTTGGTGATGCCGAGCACGTAGTCGATCGAATCGGCGCCGACGCCGCAGCCGGCGAGCGCGCCGCCGGTCGTCGTGTTCGACGAGGTCACGTACGGATACGTGCCGTGGTCGATGTCGAGCAGGGAGCCCTGAGCACCCTCGAACAGGATGCGCTGGCCGTCGCGGCGCAGCTGGTTCAAAAGGCCCGCGACGTCGGTCTTCATCGGCTTGACGTACGCGCCGAACTCGAGCGCCTCGTCGAGCGTCTTCTGGTAGTCGATCGCGTCGAGCTTGTGGTACTTCGTCAGCACGAAGTTGTGGTAGTCGAGCACGTCGCGCAACTTGTCGGCGAGCTGGTCGGGGTAGTTGAGGTCCGCGACGCGCACGCCGCGGCGCGCGACCTTGTCCTCGTACGCCGGACCGATGCCGCGCCCGGTCGTCCCGATCGCCTTGTCGCCGCTCGCCTTCTCGCGCGCCTGGTCGAGCGCGATGTGGTACGGCATGATGAGCGGCGTCGCCGGGCTGATCTTCAGGCGCGAGCGCACATCGAGCCCCTTCGACTCGAGCTCACCGACTTCCTTCTTCAGCGCGGCCGGCGACAGCACGACGCCGTTGCCGATCAGGCACAGCACGTCCTCGCGCATGATCCCCGACGGGATCAGGTGCAGCACCGTCTTCTTGCCGCCGATGATCAGCGTGTGGCCTGCGTTGTGTCCGCCCTGGAAGCGCACGACCGCGCCGACGCGCTCGGTCAGCAGGTCGACGATCTTGCCCTTGCCCTCGTCGCCCCATTGCGCGCCGAGGATCACGACCGACTTGCCCATCGCAGACACTCCGTTTCGGTGGAGGACAACCGGCTCGCGTGCCGATCGGGACCCGCGTTGCGGGCACAAAAAACCGGCCTCGCGGGCCGGTGCGGAATTATGGCGGAAAACCGCCGCGCGCGTATCGCGGGCCGGGCGCGCCTAGCGCACGACCTGGAGCAGCACGAGGCCGAGCATCATCGCGATCCCGCCACAGAGCCTGAGCTTGCGCGGCTCCCATTGCGAAAGCTCGGCGGCCATGCGCTGCCACGCAGCCGGCGCCGCGAACAGCACGAGGCCCTCGAACACCGCGACGAGGCAGAGCGCGATCGCGATTTCCTTCGACATGTGACAGCCCCGCTTCCGACGTCGCCCATCACCCTTCGTCATTCCCGCGCAAGCGGGAATCCATTCTGCTTCGCACGTCCGCCAATGGATTCCCGCCTGCGCGGGAATGACGGCGCGTGGTGGGCCGAGCCGCCTTCAGCGCCGCTCGCCGGAGAAGTACTGGAAGAATTCCGATTTCGGATCGAGCACGAGCACGCCGTCGTTCTCGCGGAATGCGACGCGATACGCCTCGAGGCTGCGGTGGAACGCATAGAACTCGGGATCGGCCTCGTAGGCCTTCGCGTAGATCGCCGCGGCATCGGCCTCGCCAGCGCCCCGGATCTGCTGCGCGTCGCGCTCGGCCTCGGCGACGACGACCTGGCTCTGGCGGTCGGCATCGGAGCGGATCTTCTCCGCGGCCTCGGTGCCCTCCGAGCGCAGCCGGCTCGCGACCTGCTTGCGTTCGGCGCGCATGCGATTGAACACGGAATCGCGCACGAGGCTGTCGTCGGGCAGCTCGATGCGGCTGATGCGGATGTCGACGATCTCGATCCCGAGCTCGGACGCCGCGGCGTTGGTGCCCTCGCGCAGCTCGTCGAGCAGGTTCGAGCGCTCGCCCGACACGACTTCCTGCAGCGGACGCTCGCTGATCTCGCGGCCGAGAGCCTGGCGCACGATCGGCGAGAGCCGCTGCGTCGAGAGCAGCTCGTCGCCGGACGTCGACGTGTAGTACTTCGCGACGTCGGAGATCCGCCACTTCACGAAGAAGTCGACGACGACGTCCTTCTTCTCGGCAGTGAGGTAGCGCTCGGGCTGGCTGTCGAGCGTGAGGATGCGGCGGTCGAACTTGCGCACGTTCTGCACGAACGGCATCTTGAAGTGCAGCCCGGGCTTGAAGTCCGAGCGCTGCGCCGCGCCGAACTGGAACAGCACCGCGAGCTCGCGCTCGTTGACGATGAAAGCGGAGCCCGCAGCGATCAGCACGAGCAGGAGGGCCACGACACCGGCGAGGAGTTTCATCAGTTGCGTCCTTCGCGGCGGCTGCGCGTGCGTTCGCGCGCAGGCTCGACCGTCTGCAGCGCGCCGATCGTGGCGCGGTCGGGCAACACGGGATCGGCGATCGGAGCGGAGGCCGGATTCGCACCGTCCCGACCGATCGGCAGGTAGAGCACGTTGTTCGAATCGGGATCGGCGACGACCTTGGCGTTGCCGGCAAGGACTTCCTGCATCGTCTCGAGGTAGAGCCGCTTGCGCGTGACCTCGGGCGCGGCGCGGTACTGCTGCGCGAGCAGCGAGAACCGGTCCGCCGCGCCGGTCGCGCGGGCGACCGCCTCGGCGCGGTCGCCCTCGGCCTCGGTGCGCACACGCGCGGCCTGGCCGCGCGCCTCGGGCACGACGTTCGAGAGGTACGCCTGCGCCTCGTTCTCGATGCGCTGCCGGTCCTGCAGCGCGTTGGTCGCGTCGTCGAACGCGTCCTTGACTTCCGGCGGCGGACGCGGGTTCTGGAAGTTGAAGCCCGTCACGACGATGCCCGCGCCGTAGCGGTCGAGCGTGTCCTGCAGGATCTCGCGCGCCTCGATCGCGAGCGCCGTGCGCTCGCCGAGCAGCACGCCGTCCATCGTGTGCGCGCCGATGACCTGGCGCACCGCGCTTTCGGACGCCTTGCGCAGCGTGTCGTCCGGATCGCGCACCGCGAACTCGAACTTGTACGGATCACCGACGGAATACTGCACGTTGAAATCGATGATGACGATGTTCTCGTCCTTCGTCAGCATCGGCACCTGGTCGGACTCCGAGCGCACGCGCGTTGCGTCGACGACGTAGACCTGCTCGATCGGCGTGGGGTACTTGAAGTTGAGGCCCGCGGCCATGATGCGGTCGAACTTGCCGAAGCGCAGCACGACGCCGCGCTGCGTCTCGTCGATCTGGCGCACCGAGCTGAACAGGATCCATGCCGCGAGCACCGCCGCGACGATCAGCCAGATGCTGCCCCCGGGGCCCTTTCCGACGACGCGGCCGAAGCGGTCGCGCGCGCGCTTGAGCATCGCGTCGATGTCGGGCTCGTTGCCGCCACCGCCGCCCTGCCAGGGGTCGCGGCGCTTGTTGCCGCCGCCGGGTTCATTCCAGGCCATGTTTTCTGAGTCGCTCGAGTGGAGATGGGGATTGTAGCCGCCGGGGGTCGCCGCGCGGCGCGCCTCAGCTCGCGGCGCGGGAAAGCTCCGCGCGCAGGTACTCGCCGTCGCCGCCGGGGAGGCCGAACAACGGTTCGAGGATGGTGAGCGGCGCGTCGATTTCAAGCGCCCAGCCGTGGTC
>DATLNY010000125.1:0-5292 GCA_035536495.1 Candidatus Saccharimonadia bacterium
GCGAGCGCGTCGAGCACCGTCGCGAGCTCTGCGGCCTCAGGCTCGTCGTAGACGCTCTGCGCGCTCGTGTAGCTCGTGCCGATGCCGCGGCGCCCGAGGGCTGCGACCGCACCGGCGACCTCGTACTTGTCGCGCACGAGCACGGCGATCGACGGGGCCCCGCGCGCATGCGGCGCCGCGAGCAGCTTTTCGACCTCCGCAGCGACTGCATCGTGGATCCGCGCCGCCAGCTCGCCTTTCGCTTGCGCGTCCTCGGCCTGATGCGTCCACACGACCAGCGGCGCATCGATCGGCGACATCGCCGGCGGCCGCGTCCTCGGCACGCCGTAGCCGGCGCGGCGGAACGTGATGAACTCGTGCACGAACGGCCGAACGGCGCGGCGTTCGTCGAACAGGGCATTGACGGCCTCGATGAGGCGCTCGTCGGAACGCCAGTTGTCGTCGAGCGTCCAAAGGTTCTCGCCCGCGTCGCGCGCCGCCGCGCGGTATGCGAAGACGTCGCCGCCGCGGAACCGGTAGATCGCCTGCTTCGGGTCGCCGATGAGATAAAGCGCGCCATCGGCGCGATCGTGGAAGAGCGCGCGGAAGATCGCATACTGGTCGGCGTCGGTGTCCTGGAACTCGTCGACCAGCGCGACGGCATGGCGGGCGCGGATCGCTTCGACGACATCGGGCGATGCGGCGAGGACGTCGCGCAGGTCGCCGACGAGGTCGTCGAACGAGAGCACGCGCTGCTCGCACTTCTGCGTCGCGATCGAGGCGCGCACGTCGGCGAGCACGCGCTGCAGGAAAGCGCTGCGGCGTGCGTAGGCGTGGTCGAGCGCGGCGGACAGCGCGGCGTCGGCCCACGCGAGGACGGCGGGTTCCGCCGGCTCCCAGCCCACACCGCGCCTGGGGTTGCGACGACTCGCGACGCAAGCCGTCGTGAATGCACTGATCGCCTCGACCGGCGCGTCCTGCCGCGCATGCTCGAGCCAGGCGTGCAGCTCCGCCACGAGCCGGGCGAACGTCGCATCATGGTACGGACTGTGGGCCGCCGCGCTGCGACTCAGCGCGGACGTCGATCCGAGATCGCGAGCTGCGCGCAGCAGCGCCGCTCGCGGCGCCTGCGCGCGCTGCGCGTCGAGCGCGGCATGCAGGCCGGCCAGCTCCGCCGGATCGACGTGCGGCGTCACGCGCTCGGGCGGAACACGCAGCGCTTCCTCGATCCACTTCACCAGCGCATCGGACGACGCGAGCCACGACAGCACCCAGTCGGCCTCGGCCGGATCGCCCGCGACCACGAACCGGCGCCAGCAATCGCGCACGGCGCGCGCGCGCATCAGCGAACCGTCGTCGGGGTCGAGCGTCGCGAACGGCTGCGCTGCGTCGAGCGCGAAGTCGGACAGCACGCGGCGGCAGAAGCCGTGGATCGTCGCGATCGTCGCGTCGTCGAGCTCGAGCGCGGCGCGCTCGATCCGCGTGCGTGCGCCGGGCTCGTCCGCCATGCGTTGCGCGAGCGCCTCGACCACGGGATCGGCGGACGGCGTCGGCGACGCCATGCGCTGCGCTAGCAGCACGAGCCGATCGCGCACGCGGCTGCGCAGCTCGCGCGTCGCGGCTTCGGTGAACGTCACGACGGCGACGTCGCGCGGCCGATGCCGGCCCTCGGCGATGAGGCGCAGGTACAGCGCGGTCAGGCCCCAGGTCTTGCCGGTGCCGGCACCGGCCTCGACGAGGTGCGTGCCGGTCATCGGCACGCGCAATGGATCGAAGCGCGTCACGCGGGCCCGCCCTCGACGATCGCCGATCGCAGCGGCACCAGCAGGGCCTGCGCTGCGACCTCGAACTCGGCGTCGAACGGATCCTCGCGGCCGCGCAGCAACAGCGCGGCATGCGGATCGTCCTCCTCGGGACGCGCGTCGCCGCCGCCGCGTTGCGGGCGGATCATCTTGCGCGCGTTGGCTGCGGCCTGCGCGGGATTGGTCGCAGCATTCTTCGAATATGCCCAGCTCGCCTGGCGCAGCAGCGGCGCGAACGCGTCGCGCGCGCCGAGGTACCACGCGACGACGCCGTCGAGCCACGCCGCGTCGAGCGCGGCCGGATCGAGCCGCCGCACGCACGGCGCGTCGTCCTCGATGCCGAGCAGCCAGCCTACGCTGCAGTCGCCGAGGATCGCCGCGAGCGCCAGCGCAATGCAGTCGCCGCCGCGCGCGCCGCCAGCGCGCAGCGTGACGGCTGCGTCGCCGAGCACCTCGATCTCGCCGGTGATGCGCCACGCCGCGGTGCTGCGGTCGACCGGCACGACGCGCGTCGTCGCATCGCCGAAGCGCGCGCGGAACTCGGCGACCACGCGCCGCACGCAGCAAAGCCGGGCGTTCGCGTCGCGCTCGCCCGCGCGCCCGGGCCGCAGCAGCGCGCGGGCGCGCAGCATCGCAATCAGCACCGCGTCGGACGCGTCGGCATCCGTCATGAGGCGGCGCAGCAGCGCATCGTCGATCCCGTAGCGGTCGAGGCCTTCCATCACCTGCGGCTCATCGTCGGCCGCGACGGAAAAGTCGGGCAGCACGAGCTCGAGCACGCGCCGGACATGATGCTTCGGCGGATCGCGATAGAACGCGACGAGATCCCCGAGCGCGACCTCGACCGGCCCGCCCGCGAGCGCCGGTACGGCGGTCGTGCGCGCGAACGGCGCGGGCGCCACGCGCGGGCCCGCGGCAGCGGCCGCCGCACCGACCCACGCCGTTTCGTAGCTGCGCAGCGGCGCGTTCGCCGCGAACGCGGCGGGCTCGAACGCCGCTGCGGCATGCACGACCTCGAGCGCCTCGTGCACCGACGGACGCTGCTCGACCGGATAAGCGCCGGCGATGAAGTCCACGAGCTCCGCCACGACGCTCGACGGCGGCCGTTCCGAGCCGTCGCGCGCGCTTTGCGCCACGTGCGAGAGGTGCACGACGTCGCGTGCGGCGAGCATCGCCTCGAGGAACAGGTACCGGTCGTCGTCCTGCCGCGTGCGATCGCCCGGCGCGGGAAATGCGCGCATGAGGTGGAAGCTCGGCTCGGGCTCCCTGCGCGGGAACTCGCCGTCGTCGAGGCCGAGCAGGCACACGACGCGGAACGGCACGTTGCGCATCGGCACCATCGCGCAAACCGTCACGCCGGACGAAAGGAAGCGCTGGTGCCGATCAGGCTCCGCGAGCCGCTGCTCGATCGCCGCGCGCACGACCGCGTGCGGCAGCGCGAGCTCCGACTCACCGCCACGCGCGACCGCGTCGGCCATCGCATCGATCGCGGCGTGGATCGTCCTCGTCGCCGACGCCTCCGCGGCGTCGGTGGCGCGCGCATCGAACATCTCGCCCGCGAGCGACACGAGGTCCTTCTGCCATGCGGCGGCGATGCGCGGCGCGGACAGCCGCGCACGCCAGTCCGCGAGGCGCTCGACGAATCGCACGAGGCTGCCGGCGATCGCGGCGCGCCGGCCTTCGACGTGCGGATACGGGGAAATCGCCGCCGCGCCTTCGACGGGTCCATCGCCGCGCGATCCCATCGCATAGCCGAGCACGAGCCGATCGAGTCCCTGCCGCCATGCGAAGTCGCCCCAGCGCCCGACACCCGCGCGCTCGCGATCGTCCGCATCGAGCCCCCAGCGGATGCGCAAGGCGTCGATCCATGTCGCGACGTCCTCGCCGGCCTCGCCCGAGAGCTCGAAGCGTCGCGCGATCGCATCGACGGCGAGCAGATCGACGACCTCGCTCGCGGTGAGGCGGCTCTGCGGCAGCGCGAGCAGGACGCCGAACGCGCGCAGCAGCGCATGCTCATCGCGCGCAGGCCGGTCCGCGACCGTGATCGGGATGCGGCGCGATTCGGGCGCACCGCCGAATACGGCTTCGACCAGCGGCGCATAGTCCGCGATCCGCGGCGTCATCACGACGACGTCACGCGGCGCGATCGTCGGATCGCGCTCGATCAGCTCGAGCAGCCGATCGTGGAGGACCTCGACCTCGCGCACGCGATTTGCGCACGCGTGGACGCGAATCGAATCGTCGATCGTCGCCGGCGGCGGCAGCTGCGGATCGAGCGTGTCGAGCGTCGCGACGAGCCAGTCCAGCATGCGAGGCGCTGCGCGCGGCGACGGCATCGGCGGTGCGAACAGGTCGCGCGTCGCGCCCGGCGCGTCCTCGATGGTCGCGTGCTCCACCGCGAGCACTTCGTCCTCGATCGGCTGGGCATAAAGCGCATGCAGCGTGTCGCGCCCGACCTTGCCCCATGCCGCGAGCAGCGGATGCGCTGCATCGAGGTGCGCGTCTTCCTCCGACACGCCCTGCGCCGCGAGCCGTGCCGCGATCCGCGCGCGCTCACGCTTCGTCACGACGTCGCCCCACCACTCCGTGCTCGGATTGAGCTGGTACCAGCGCACGTCGACGCGGCGCGCGAGCGCCGCGATGAACTCGACGTGCTGCGCCGGCATCGCCGAAACGCCGAAGACGCTGACGCGCGCCGGCAGCCGCTGCGACGCCGAAGTATCCGATGCAAGCCGCGCCGCGGCACTGCGCACCACGGCCGCGCGATGTGGCTCGCCGATCCCCGAGCGAATCGTGCGCCACAGCTCGCGCTGCCACGGCTCGTGCGGATGCGGAACGCCCGCCGTCCCGGCCTCCCAGCGCTCGAGCCACGCCGGTCGATACACGAGGTACTGGTCGAACGCGTCGGCGACGCGCTGCGCGAGCTCGAACGCCTTCGAGGCATCACCGTCGGCGAGATAGCGCCGCAACGTGACGCTGCGCGATGCGGGACCACGCTCGTCGCGCAGCGCACCGTAGACGCGCCATTCGAGCGCATCGCGCTCGTACGCCGACTGCTCGGGCAGCGCGCCCTCGATTGCCCGGGCCATGTCCCAGACGAACTTGCCCGGCAGCACGAGCTCGAGACAGCTCGCGATGCCCCAGCGCTGCGCGAGGAACTGCTGCAGCCAGCGTCCCATGCCGGGATGCGGCACGACGATGATTTCGGGCGCGAGCGGATCCGACAGCGGCGTCGCGTCGAGCTCGTCTGCCATCCGCGCCGCCAGCGCGTCGAGGCGGCTTCCATGCAGCAGGCGTAGCGTTCGATCCAAGGCCGGTGGCTCGCGGGGGGCGGTCAGTCTAGGCGATGATCGGCATCCGCTGTCTCAAACCATGAGGCAGGACATTCAGGGGCGTACCGCGCATCCGACATGTGGCTTGCAGTCGTGAGAGTGGCACTTCAGTATCACTTCATGCGAACCGAACTCGTCACGACCCTCAAGCGCCAGGCGACCGAAATCCTTTCCGAGCT
>DATLNY010000126.1:0-11333 GCA_035536495.1 Candidatus Saccharimonadia bacterium
GCGCTCGGCGATGATGCGGCCCGGCCGAGCGCTCATGCAGAAGATGCGATCCGCCAGGAACGTCGCCTCGCGCAGGTCATGCGTGACGAGAACCACCGTGAAGCGCTTGGCCGCGTGCAGGTCGCGGATCACGCACCAGAGCTCCTCCCGGGTGAAGGCGTCGAGCGCCCCGAACGGCTCGTCGAGCATCAGGAGCTTCGGCTCATGGATGAGCGCGCGGCACAGCGAGGCGCGCTGCTGCATGCCGCCGGAGAGCTGCCAGGGATATCTGTCGCCCTGGCCCTTCAGCCCCACCTGCGCGAGGAGCGCCTCAGCCTTAGCGACGTATTCCGCCCGCCGCCGGCGCATCTGCGCGCGATGGGGCTGCACGATCTCAAGCGGCAGGAGGAGGTTCTGCAGCGTCGTGCGCCAGGGCAGCAGGGTGGGGTTCTGGAAGGCCATGCCGGCGAGCTTCACCGGCGCGCCGACGCGTTCTCCAGCGACCGTCACGTCGCCGGAGTGCGGAAACTGCAGCCCCGTCGCGAGCTTCATCACGGTCGACTTGCCGCAGCCGGACGGGCCGACGATCGCGACGGTCTCGCCGTCGGCGACTTCGAAGCCGACCGACTCGAGCACGTGCAGCGTGCCGCGCTCCGACGGGAAGCTCTTCGCGACGTCCTCGACGACGATCCTGGCGGGCACCTGGCTGGTGGGCATCGGGCTAGCGGGCATAGCGCCACTTCACGATGTCGAGGCGCTCGAGGCGGCGCATCAGCGCATCGAGCATGAGCCCGATCAGCCCGATGATGATCATCCCCGCGATGACGAGGTCGTAGCGGTTGCCGGCGTTGCGCGAGTCGATGATGAGATAGCCGAGGCCCGAGCGCAGCGCGATCATCTCGGCCGCGACGACGACGAGCCACGCGACGCCGAGCCCGATGCGCATGCCGACGATGAGCTGTGGCAGCACCGCCGGGAACACGACCTGGCGGAACAGCGTGCGGCGCGACACGCCGAAGTTCGCGGCCGCACGCAGGTAGCGCGGCTCGATCGTGTGCACGCCCGCGACCGTCTGCACGATCATCGGGAACACCGAGGACAGGAAGATCAGGAAGATCGGCGAGAGATTCCCGACGCCGAACCACAGGATCGCGATCGGGATCCACGCGATCGGCGAGATCGGGCGCAGCATCTGGAAGATCGGATTCAGCGTGAGGAACGCGCCCTTGACCCAGCCCATCCAGAGCCCGAGCGGCACCGCGATCGCGACCGCGAGCAGGAAGCCCGCACCGACGCGGAACAGCGATGCGCCGATGTGCTGCCACAGCGTGCCGTCGCGGATCAGCTCGACCGTTCCGGTCACGACCTGCCACGGTGTCGGGAACACGACGCTCCCGGTCGCGCGCACGAGCGCCCACCACGCGACGACGAGCAGCACGAGCACCGCGATCGACGGCAGGCTGCGGCCGATGCGGCTCAAGTCACGGCCCGCCAGAAGTTGCCCGCGCGCCAGCGCAGCCGCGTCCAGGGCGAGCGCGGCTTGGGCGCGACGACGACGGTCATCTGCCCGCTCGCATGCGCGGAGCACTCGAACTGGTAGTCGGACGCGAGCTCGAACGGCAGCCGGAAGCTCTGCCCCGGCATCATGATCGTCGGGCCGAACACCTGCGGCACGTCGTCGAGGTTGCGCAGCAGCAGCACGTCGCGCACGCCGAGCGTCAGGTGGATCTTCGACGGCAGGATCTCGACCGGATCGCCCGACATGCGTCGAGCCCAGGTGCCGTTCGGGATCTCGAATACTTCCTCGCGCGGACCCGGCGGCACCGGCGCGAGCGCCGCCCACGCGACGATGCCGATCACGAGCGCGATCGGGACGCCGAGCAGGCTCATGCGCGCGGATCTCATGGCGGCGACAGCAGCAGCATCGCGTCGTGCACGTAATCCGCGGCCGCGCGGCCGTATGGCATCAGCGCACGCAGCCGGCCCTCGCGGTCGATGAGGTAGACGAACGAGGAGTGACCGTATTCGTAGCTGCCGGCCGGCGTGGCGAGCCGCTTCGCGGCGATGCCGTACTCGCGCCGCACCGCTTCGAGCGCTTCCTCGGTGCCGGTCGCGCCGAGGAAATCCGGATGGAACGCCTCGAGATAGCCCTTCATGCGCGCGGCATCGTCGCGCACGGGATCGACGGTCACGTAGACGACCTGCACGTCGCGCGCGTGCGCGCCGAGCTTGCGCTGCGCCGCCGCGAGCGTCGCGAGCGTGACGGGACAGACGCTCGGGCACGACGTGTAGCCGAAGCCGAGCAGCACGACCTTGCCGCGAAACCGGCGCAACGTCAGAGCGCTGCCGTCGGAGCCCGTGAGCGAGAAGTCCGGCGCGATGCGCGCAGGGCTGAACGCGCCGGCCTTGAGCTCGGGCGCGCCTGCCAGCGCATCGATGCCCGCGACCGAAGCAATCAGCGCGATCACGCGAAGCGCATAAGCCGGAATCCTGCGTGCCGCTGCCATGCCCCGCCTCAAACCGCGATCCGCGCCGCGCGCTGCGCGCGCGTGAAGCGCTCGTCGACGTAGCGTTCGTATGCGATCGGGCGCGTGATCGTGCCGGCCTCGATCGAGAGCTGCATCAGCTCGTCGAACTCGGCGCGGATCATCCTGAGATCGCCGTAGGTCACGCGGTCGGTCGGATTCTGCATGACGAACCGCAGGATCTTCGGGTCCTGGTTGAAGAAGCGCCGCCCCGCCGCGATCTGGATCGCCTGCTCGCGGTTCGCAGCGTCGGCGTCGAGCCAGACGCCCGCGCCGAGCACGTGGTCGACGAGATCCTGCACCAGCGCAGGCTGCTCCGCGATGAGCTCCTCGCGCACCGTCAGCACGCAGCAGATGTAGTTGCGCCACTCGTCGCGCGTCATCCTGAGCGGCCGCGCGTAACCGGCGCTCTGCGCGGCGGCGCCGAACGGCTCGCCGGTGCAATACGCATCGACCGCTTCGGCGTAGAGCGCAGCGGGCATGTCGGGCGGCGCCATCTCGACGATCTCGACGTCGGCCGGCGTCATGCCTTCTCGCGCGAGCATCTTGCGCAGGAACAGGTAGTCGACCGCGAAGCGGCTCGGGATCGCGATGCGCTTGCCGGCGAGATCGCGAAACTGCTGCACCGCCGAATCGGTCCGCACCATGATCACCGCGCCGGAGCGGTGCCCGAGCGACACGATCTTGACCGGGATGCCCTTGTCGGCGAGGTCCATCACGAGCGGCGCGAGCATGTAGCCCGCCTGGATCCGCCCGGTCATCAGCGACTCCTTGATCTCGGGCCAGCCGTTGAACTTGCTGTACTCGAAGCGGAACGCCGGTGCGCCCGCAGGCGTCGCCCGGTTCGCGTTCTCGCGCGCGACGCACGCGACCGGCAGCGTGAGGTTGCAAGTGACCGGCAGCCCGCCGACCTGCAGCGGCGCGTCCTTGTCGGCCCCGCACGACGCGATGCCGAGCGGCAGCGCGACGGCCGTGGCCGCGGCCTGCAGGAACCGCCTGCGCCCGGTCGATGTTTCCGTCACCAGAGGGTGCCCACGCGTCGAAAGTGGCGATTCTAGCGGCAGGGCCGCGTCGACAGGGCCGGATCGAGCGGGCACCGCGCGCGCGGACCGCGGCGTCAGCGCAGCTCGAACGCATCCGCGTCGAGGTGGAACGGGAACCGCTCGCGGTGCGCGAGCAGCGCGTCGCCCGAAAGCGTCGTCGTGACGACCTGCGGCTGCGAGCCGCATTCGACGACCGTCGCGCCGAGCGGATCGATTGCGGCGCTCCCGCCGAGGTAATGGTGCTTGTTGCCGTCGGTGCCGACGCGGTTGACACCGATTCCGTAGCAGAGGTTCTCGATCGAGCGCGCGCGCAGCAGCGTCTGCCAGGCGTAGTGCCGAGGCGACGGCCAGTTGGCGACGTGGATCAGCAGGTCATAATCTGCGCGGCCCTCCGCCGACCAGCGATTGCGCGCGAACACCGGGAAGCGCAGGTCGTAGCAGACGAGCGGGCAAACCAGCCAACCGTGAAGCTCGACGATCAGGCGATCGCGGCCCGGCGAGTAGCGCTTGTGCTCATCCGCGTACCGGAACAGGTGGCGCTTGTCGTACGTCGCCGAGCTGCCGTCCGGGCGCATCCAGTAGAGCCGGTTGTAGTTCGCATCGCCGACGCGCGTGACGATGCTGCCCGTGATGACCGCGCCGACCTCGTCGGCGAGCGCGCGCATCCACGACACGCTCGCGCCTTCGGGGCCTTCGACGTTGCCGGCGGTCTCGTTCGTGAAGCCAGAAGTGAACGTCTCGGGCAGCACGACGAGGTCGGTCGCGCCCGCGAGCGGGCGCACCATCGCGCCGTAGAGCTCGCGGTTGCCGGCGGCGTCGTGCCAGCGGGTGTCGGCCTGGACGATCGAAACGCGGAGGTCCTGCATGTCGAATGGCGTCCTCGTGTGCCGTTTTGTAGGAGGGGCCTCAGCCCCGACTGCGCAGCGTATCGCGGCTCAGACGGCGCGGAGGCGGTCGGCCGCCTGCTGCAGCGTCTCGTCGGTCTTCGCGAAGCAGAAGCGGACCAGCCGCATGTCGGGCGGGGTTTCGTAGAACGCCGAGACCGGGATCGCGGCGACGCCGTGCTCGCGCGCAAGCCATTCGCAGAACGACAGGTCGTCGCGGTCACTGATCGCTGCGTAGTCGGCGACCTGGAAATACGCGCCCTCGACCGGCAGCAGCGCGAAGCGCGAGCCGTCGAGCAGCGTGCGGAAGCGGTCGCGCTTGGCCTGGTAGAACGCCGGCAGGTCGCGGTAGTGCTGCGGGTCGGCCTCGAGCACGTCGGCGAACGCGAACTGCGCCGGCGTGAAGGTCGAGAACGTGAGGTACTGGTGCACCTTGCGGAACTCGGTCGACAGCGCCGGCGGGGCGATGCAGTAGCCGACCTTCCAGCCGGTGCAGTGGTAGGTCTTGCCGAAGCTCGAGATCACGAACGTGCGCGCGGCGAGCTCCTCGTGCCCGAGGAAGCTCAAGTGCGGTCGTCCGTCGAAGATGATGTGCTCGTAGACCTCGTCGGAGATGACGTGGATGTCGCGGCCGCGGACGAGCCCGGCGAGCGTGTCGAGATCGCGCTGCGCAAGCACCGCGCCGCTCGGGTTGTGCGGCGAGTTGACGATGATCATGCGCGTCTTCGCGCCGATCGCGTCGCGCACGCGTTGCCAGTCGACCGCGAAGCTCGGCAGCACGAGCGGCACGTGCACGGCGCGCGCGCCCTGCAGCTCGATCGCGGGCTCGTACGAGTCGTAGCACGGGTCGAGCACGATCACCTCGTCGCCGGGGCGCACGACCGCGGCGATCGCCGCGAACAGCGCTTCGGTCGCGCCGCTCGTCACGGTGATCTCGGTGTCGGCGTTGACCTTGCGGCCGTAGCAGGCTTCCGTCTTGAGCGCGATCTGCTCGCGCAGCCGCGCGACGCCGCTCATCGGCGCGTACTGGTTGCGGCCTTCCGCGACGTGCCGCGCGAGCGCCTCGCGCAAGGCCGGCGGTCCGTCGAAATCGGGAAAGCCCTGCCCGAGGTTGACGGCCTTGTGCTGCAGCGCGAGCTGCGACATGACCGTGAAGATCGTGGTTCCGACTTTCGGCAGCTTGGTCTCGATCTGCATTGCGTGATGTGTCCGCGCGGGGGCCGCGCGATGCTAGCACTGCGCTCGTTCGTGGGTCGCGCGCGTCCTGACGTGTCGCGATCAGCGGGCAGCGCGGCGTTCGAGGCGCGCGAGCCGGTGCGCGTGCCGAGGCTCGGCAGGCTCGAGCGCGACGAGCCGCTGCGCTAGCGCCTGCGCGGCGGCCAGGTTTCGATACACGTGTTCTTCGATCTTTGCGAGCGATTCGACAGCGCGCACGCATCCGGATTCGGCGAGCGGCCGCCAGAGCGCCGCCGCATCGCCGTGCCGGCCTTGGCGCCGCCGCAGACGTGCAAGCTCGCGCCGCGCATCGCGCTGGCTCGGCAGCGCCGCTTCGAGCGCGTGCTCCGCTTCGCCGTGCCGATCGTTCGCGATCAGCCGCCGCGCGACGGCCGCGGCGTCGGCATCGAATGCGTGCGGGTCCGCGTAGACGCGCTCGAGCGCCGCGATGAGGTACGCGAGCGAATGGAGATCCTGCCGGTTGTGGTCGAGCACGCGCCGCATCAGCGCGCCGTCGCCGGTTCGCAGCAGCGTCGTGAACGCCGCCGGCGCGAACGCGCCGGGCAGGTCGTCGACGCGTTCGATCCCGAGCAGGCGCCGTTCGGCGGTCTGCAGCCGGCAGTCGGGCCAGCGCGTCTCGAATGCGCGGCGCGTCGGCGCGAGCAGGTCGAAGTGCGGCTTGCCCGCGAACGGATCGCGGCGCCGGTGCAGCGCATGGCGTGCCGCGATCAGCGGGATGTCGAACGCCTTGCCGTTGTAGCTGACGAGGATGGCGTCTCCCGGCACGCGCTCGGCGAGCGCGGCGAGCATCGCGGGCTCGCCCGACGGACGTGTCAGCAGCCACTGCTCGGCTTCGAGACGGTCGCCGACGACGCGCGCGAGCCCGAGCATGAAGACGAGCGTGCCGGTGCCGCCCGAGAGCCCCGTCGTTTCGGTGTCGAGGAAGAGCAGCGGTCCTTCCGCGCGTTCACGCTCCCACACGGGACAGCGAGGCGAGTGCGGCGCGACACCCTCCGGAGTCACTGTGGGAGGGGCGGAAGCCCCGACGCTCCTCGCTCCGATGCTGCGCTGCGCCGTCGGGGCTCTCGCCCCTCCCACAGAACTGCCGCGCACCGTCGTATGCGGAGCAGCTCCGACCGAACGCACCACGCGCACGCCCGGCGCGATTTCCTCGCCCGGAAGCGCACGCTCTGCCGCGCGGCTGCGCGATTCGCGGATGCGCTGCGCATCGCGCAGCGCGTCGATCCGCGCCGACCATTCGCCCGCCGTCTCCGCGACCGCATCCGCGGCATGTCCAGGCGCACGACCGCTGTCGCGGACGAGCGCCGAGAGCCGCGCGCGCAGCGCCTCGCTCATTCGGGCGCCGCGATGCGCTCGGGTAGCGCGGCGGCTTCGCGCGCGAGCGCGGCGATCGGCGGGCGCATGACGTACGGAATGTCGTGCTCGAGCGCGGCACGGCGCGTCGAGCCGAACAGGGCGAGCACGCGCAGCGCCGCACCGCGCGCGTCGTGGTGCGCGTCCTCGTCGCCCTGCAGGATCGGACCGACGCACGAGGGACAGCCGTGCCGGCACGCGCACTCGCCGATCAGCGCGGCGGCCTCGTGCACGAGCGTCTCGCGCTCGGCAAATAGCGGCGCGGAGAACCCGGTGCCGCCGGGATGGTTGTCGTAGAGGAACACGGTCGGCTCGAACTGCCGGACCGTATCCGGCAGCAGCTCGCGCGCATTCGCGTCGCGCATCGAGCCGCGCCCGTGCGCGTCGACGACCGCGCTCCAGTCGCCGTCGCCGCTGCCGACCGACTTGCCGAGGTCGCGCGGCTCGGCCATCGCGCGCAGTACCGCGACGGTGTGCAGCGCATACGCCGCGCCGAGGAAGCCGTCGAGCGCCTGCCATCGCGTCGCGAACGCCGCCTCGAGCACGTGCTGCGGCAGCCGCCACCACAGCGCGGACGTGTGCATCTCCTGGTCCGGCAGCGTGATCGGGCCGTAACCGACGTTCTCGTGCGTGTAGTAGCGGATCTTCTTGTAGCCCGTGACGCGGCGGACGAGGTGGACTTCGCCGTGGGCGCATTCGGCCGCGACGGAGTGCACGGAATCGGCCGATGTCCCTGTAGGAGGGGCCTCAGCCCCGACGCGGGTCGCCTCGATGTTGCGCGGCGCGGTCGGGGCTGAGGCCCCTCCTACAACATGTTCCAGCGGTTCGGGAACGACGACGCTGCGGTCGAAGCGCTCGAGGATCTTGAGCCGCGTGTAGTCGATCGCGTCGGTGTAGTAGTCCACCGTCGTGCGCGTCACGAACGCCTTGCGCCCTACCCAGTCGAGCTTCTCGACCTGCCACGGCTTCGACTGCACCATGTAGATCGCGCCTTCGTAGAGCGTCATCGCAGCGCCCGAATAGTCGACTTCGGCGATGACGTCCTGGCGTCCGTCGGTACGGTCGATCACGAGGAAGTTGCCGTCGGCGACCGAGCGCAACGACACCGCGTTCGCGGGGTAGCTGTCGGCGATCCAGTGCCATTGCCCCGCGTCCTCGTGCACGACGCCCTGTTCGGCCAGGAAAGACAGGAACTCGCGCGGGTCGATCGCGCCGTAGCGCTCTCCCGCGCGGAACGGCAGCTCGAACGCCGCGCAGCGGATGTGGTCGAGCAGGATCAGCAACTGGTCCGGCGCGATGCGCGCGCATTCCGGCGATGCGCCGAGGAAGAACTCCGGATGCCGCACGATGTACTGGTCGAGCGGATCGGAGCTCGCGACGAGCACGCCGAGCGCAGTGCGCTTGCGGCGCCCCGCCCGCCCGAGCCGCTGCCACGTGCCCGACACGGACCCCGGATAGCCGTTCAGCACGCAGACGTCGAGCGAGCCGATGTCGACGCCGAGCTCCAGCGCCGACGTCGTCACGACCGCGTCGATCTCGCCGGCGCGCAGCGCGCGCTCGGTCGCGCGCCGCTCCTGGGGCAGGTAGCCGCCGCGGTACGCATGGATCCGCGCGGGCTTCCTCGGATCGTGGTCGAACACGTCCTTGAGGTATTTCGTCAGGATCTCGACCATGAGGCGCGCCTGCGCGAACACGATCGTCTTGAATCCGGCCTTGATCGCCATCCGCGCGATGCGCGTCGACTGCGAGCGCGCCGATGCGCGGATCCCGAGGTCGGCATTGACGACCGGCGGGTTCCACAGCAGCAGGTGCTTGCCGCCCGACGGCGCGCCGCTCTCGGTGATCGCGTGCACCGGGCATCCGAGCAGCGCCTCGGCGTGCTCGCGCGGGTTGCCGATCGTCGCCGAGCAGAGGACGAAGCGCGGCGCGACGCCGTAGAACGCGCAGACGCGCTTCAGCCGCCGGATCACGTTCGCGACGTGCGAGCCGAACACGCCGCGATAGCTGTGGACCTCGTCGATGACGACGTAGCGCAGGCTCTCGAAGAACTGCGCCCACTTCGTGTGGTGCGGGAGGATCGCCTGGTGCAGCATGTCGGGGTTCGAGACGACGATGTCACCGCGCGTGCGCACGGCCTTGCGCGCATCCCCGGGCGAGTCGCCGTCGAACGTGTACGCGCGGACGCCGAGTTCGCCGGCGCGATTGAGCTCGTTGATCTCCGCGACCTGGTCCTGCGCGAGCGCCTTCGTCGGGAACAGGTACAGCGCCTTCGCGCCGCCGCAGCGCACCGCGTCCAGCACCGTGAGGTTGTAGCAGAGCGTCTTGCCCGACGCGGTCGGCGTCACGACGACGATGTCCTCGCCGTCGTGGATCCGGTCCCAGGCTTCGCGCTGGGGCGTGTAGAGCTGCGTCAGCCCGCGGCGCGCGAGCGCGACGCGCAACGAAGGGTCGAGCTCCGGCGGAAACGGCGCATGGCGCGCCTCGCGCGGCGCGATCGACAATTCGCCGGTGATGCGATCGCAATAGCGAGACTTCAGCCGTTCGACGAGCCGCTCGACCCTTGCCTCATCGAGCCCGAAGCCCTCGTCGGCGACGACCGGATGCACTGGTATTCGGGCGGGCGCTGCCATAGCATGTTCCCCAATCGTTCTGGCCTAGCGTAGAGAACGCATGGGAAACAGTAAAGCCCGCGACAGGAAGGGCGCGAGAACGAAGCCGACGGCGGCCGACTTGCGGCAGATGGACCTGTGGGCGTTGCAGGCCGCGAGCATCGCGGCTGCCGCGGCGAAAGCCGATGGCAGGATTGCGTCGCAACGCGCTGAAAAAGCACCAGTTGCCAAGGTCGCCGATCGCGCACGCGCGAGCGTCAAGCCAATCCGGGGCGGGGGCGCGCGCGCGAAACCCGCGGCACCGGTGTCGTCCCGTCGCGCGCCCGTTTCCTCCTCGACCCGTTCCCTGCCGCCACTGACGCGGCGCCAGCACACATTGCTCGAGTACCTCGGCGAGCGGGAGGAGCGCGGCGAGCGTCCGCCGTCGCTGACGGAGATCTGCCACGACCTCGGGCTCGTGTCGCGCGGCTCGCTGCACAAGCAGGTCATCGCGCTCGTCGACGCGCGCCTCGTCGAGCCGATGAACGGCAAGCAGCGCGGCGTGCGGCTCGCGCGCGCGGCGAACGACGAGTCGCGCCTGAAGCTGCTCGGCGCGATCGCGGCCGGGCGCCCGATCGAGGCGCTGACCCGCGACGAGTCGGTCGTGATCCCGGGTTGGCTGCGCACCGGCGGCGACTGCTACGCGCTGCGCGTGCGCGGGGATTCGATGCGCGACGCAGGAATCCTCGACGGCGACATCGTCGTGATCGAGTCGCGCGCGACCGCGAAGAACGGCGAGATGGTCGTCGCGCTGATCGACGACGGCGATGCGACGCTCAAGCGCATCGAGCAGCGGCCCGGCGAGGTGCTGCTGCATGCCGAGAACCCGCAGTACGCGCCGCAGCGCTATCCGTCGGATCGCGTGCGCATCCAGGGTGTCGTCGTGGGGTCGTTGCGCCGATACTGATCTGCTGCTGCGCAGCCGGTGCGACGCGGAGCGCGCTCCAGCCGTCTTCCCTGCATCCAACCGGACAGGGAGCGTCTCCATGCGAAGGCACGCCTCGACCACGTCGATCGTCGGATTCGTCCTCGCGTGCGTAGTCGCTTCGCCGCAAGCATCCGATCTCGAGTGGCGGACGCTGCTCGAAACCGGCGGCGCAACCCGGCCCTTCCTGCATCCGAGCGCCCAGGCGACCGAAGACGGCGGCTTTCAGGTCTCGGGGCGCACGAGCGGCGGCGAGTGGCTCGCGCGCTTCGACGCCGAAGGTCGCCTCCTCCAACGCCGCCGCATCGCGCGCTTCGGCGCTGCGGGTGCCAACGTGGTCGGCGCAGAATCCCTCGCGGGCTTCACGCGCTCCAACGTGCCGGTCCCGATCGAGTGGCAATGCCAGGTCGAGCGCACGGCCGCCGGGCTCGTCCGAATGCACCTCGGCGTCGAGTTTGCGGGGCCGTACGGCCACGCGTCGGTCGACCGCCTCCTCCACACGTCGTCCACGCTGACGCCACCGCTGTTCTGGCTCGGGCGCGATTGCCGTGTCTCGGCGATGCCGGACGTCGGTGCCGAGCGGATCCTGCAGCTGCACCACGACCCCGTCCGCGAGGGCGTTTTTGCGGTCCTCGGCAACGCCGCTCTCACGGCCTCCGAACTCGTCCATGTCGACCGCCGCGCGGTGCACTGGCGCCGAGCGAATCCTGCAGTTGCGCCACGATCCCGTCCGCGAGGGC
>DATLNY010000127.1:0-29546 GCA_035536495.1 Candidatus Saccharimonadia bacterium
GCCGGCAACGCAATCGACAGCTCGAGATTCGAGGCACGCGCGCCGAGCTTCACGTCGGCGGTCCGTGCGGCGAGGCCGATCTCGCGCACCTCGCGCCATCGCACGCGCGCGCGCTGGCTGCCCGGCTTGATCGGCAGGCTGAGGCCCCCCGCCTCGGGGCGCACGTTCAGCATGACGCCGTCGATCGACACCTCGAGCACCTCGGCGTCCCGCGGGATCGTCACGACGTGCTGCCCGCCCTGCGTCGTGCGCAGCGAGATCTCAAGCGTGTGCTCGACCGCGCGCTTGCCGACCTGCGCCGACAGGGTCGCGCGATCGATCGCGACCGACGCGCCCGCGACGGCCTCCGGCCGCGCAACGGTGATCACGAGCTTCTCCCCCGGCAGCGGGTGGAACTCGTGGATCCACTCGTCGCCCTCGGCGTGAACGGGCGGGACGCCTGCGAAGCGCACGTTCCAGGTCGGGTTCGCGTGCACGAACCAGACCTCGGCGTGGCGTTGAAGCTCGGGCGCGGCGAGCTCGATCGTCGGCGCGCGCGCAAGGCGCGAGTACCACGACGTGCTGCGTGCACCGGCCTGCAACGCCGCGACCACGGTGCGATCGACGATCTCGAGGTCCTGCGTCAGCACCTGTTCGCCGGCGAGCAGCGGGATGCGCACCGAGAATGCGGCCGCGTCGGGCGCGATGCGCACGACCTCGGTCGTGACCTGCCAGTCGATCCCGAGCGAAATCGTCCGCACGACGCGGACGTACGGCGCAAACTGCTGCGCCGCTTCGTCGTCGCCCGCGACTCCGGATCCCGCGCGCACGCGCACGAGGCCGAGCGTGTCGGTCAGGAGGCGCCCGTCGGCGATGCCTTCGGCTTCCCAGCCAGTGCCGGCGAACGAAACCTGCGCCGGTCGCAGGGGAAACCGCAATGCGAACCTGCCGGCGCTCGACGCCGCGTACTCGATCTCGACGCGGTGCACGCCGCGCGGAACGACGATCCACGCCTCGCCCGCAGCGCGGCGCAACACGCGCGCGCCCGCGACGCCGTCGATCGAGATCTCGCGCGGATCGAGCGCGCCCTCTTCGCCGGGGATCGGCACCGCGATGCGCTCGACCGCGTGCACGTCGAGCGTGACGCGTACCGTGGCGCCGTCGGCCGACACCTCGGCATTCGCGATGTGCCCGCAGCGCGGCGCGCATGCGGGCGCTTCGAGCAAGCGCTGCTCGAGCTCGGCCAGGATCTCCGGCGACGGCGCGGCCTGCGCGTGCGCGCCGAGCGGCAGCGCGAGCGACGCGGCGAACAATGCGGCTGCCGCTCCCGCCGGCAGGCGCAGCGCGCGGCCGAACAGGTGGCGGGCGAGCTGCGCGAGCAGCCCCGCGATCAGCAGCACGACGACGAGCCGCAACGCGCGCGTGAACCACGGCGGCGAGATCAGCAGCCGCATCGTCTGGCCCGCGAGCACCGGCCCGCTCCAGTGCAGCGTGTACTCGTTCCACTGCCAGCCCGGGTCGCCCGAGCCGGCCTGCAGGATCGTGTTCGCGGCGTAACGCTCCTTGAGCCGCTGCGTCGCGATCTGCGCGCGATCGGCCGCGTAGTCGGAGCGCTTCGCCATCGAGCCCGAGACCGAGACGCGATCTTGGTCCTGGCGTTCCTCCTGCACCATCGGCGCCGACGCCGGCGGCGCGGGCTCTGCCAGCACCATCTCCGTGACAACCTCGCCCCCAGCGGACTCGTCGTAGTACGCGCTCGACGCATCCGGCGAATGGCGCTCGAGCTGCGGATACAGCGCGAGCCGCACCTGCGCTGCGACGAACGGCAGCGCGAGCAGCACGAGCACGACGAGCGCGAAGTTGCGCGACCATCCCAGGACGCGCGACAGGCGCCCGGTCGCCGGCAGCAGCTGCGCGAGCAGCGCGAGCACGACCAGCACGAGCACCGACAGGATCGGCGCGGCGGGCTCGTGGTACGCGAGCACGAGATACGCCAGCACGAAGCCCGCGACGGTCCTGCCGGCGAGCCATGCCGCGAGCAGCGTCGTCAACGCGACGAGGAACACGTCGAGCAGGTTCCAGCGCGCGAGCCAGCTACCGGGCGCATGGTCGGCACCGAGCGCCGCGAACAGGCGATATGCGGGCGGCAGCGACAGCGTCGTCTGCACCGCGTCGAACGACTGCTGCCAGCCCGCGATTGGCAGCTCGCCGCGCACGGCCTCGATCCGCAAGCCCGCCGCGACGTCGACCTGGCGCGCGCGGACCTCGACGCCGCTCAGCGCCGCGGTCGCGCCGCGCGTGACGAGCAGGCCTTCGCCGCCCTCCGTCGCGCGCTCGAGCACGTAGGGCAGCGCGACGTCGAGCCGCCAGTCGCGCAGCATCGTGCCCTGCAGCCGGTCGCGCGCGTCGAAGCCGGAGCCGTCGAAGCGCAGCCACATCTGCCGCACGAGCGTGAGGCGGTTCTGGTCCTGCGGCGACATCCCGCGCGAGCGCTCCTCGAGGACGAGCTTTTCACCGCCCGCAAGGAGGAACGCCGGCAGCTGCGCCCAGTCGTCCGGCACGCCCGCCTGCACGGGATCGATGCCGCGCGCGGCACTCGCGCTCGTGACGCGCAGGCGCGCGTTGTCGGCGTAGCTCCAGACCTCGTCGACCGGCCACGGCGCCGCGATCGCGGGGCGCTCGATCGACGAAAGCGGCGCGTCGGCGCGCGCGACGAGCACGAGCACGTGGCTGCCCGGCCGCACCTGGACCACGAGCGCGCCGTCGCCGCCGATTTTCGCCGGCAGCGCACCGCCGAGCGAGGTCGGCGTGAAGCCGGCCGGCAGCACGCGTCCGAGCGACACTTCGCGTCCCTCGCCCGAGACATTCAGCACGATCCTCGTCGTCAGCATCGCCGGCACGCCGTCGTCGAGGCGGCGGTACACCTCGAGCGTCAACGAATCGGCGCCGGCATCGACCGACGCCGCGCGACCGAACCAGAGCGTCGCGTCGTCGCGCTGCACCGGCGCGATCGGCGCGCCGTCGACGCTCAGGCGCACGAGCGCGACCGAGGCGGGCAGCGCGAGCGACTCGGGCCGCTCGGCCCAGTCGAAGCGCCCCTCGAGCACGTGCTCGCCGGGGTCGAGCCACGCAACGGGCCGCTGCGCCTCGTCGGGAACGACCGGCGTCGCCGCGCCGTTCGAGCGGACCGACTGCGGCCAGTGCGACGCATCCCCGGGCAGCGGCACCGCGGTGCGCGCATGCACGGTCCAGCGTTGCGTGAAGCGCGCACCGTCCGGCGCCGCATCGAGCACGAGCTCGCCGGGCCATGCGCACGAACGCTGCGTTTCCTCGCCGGGATTCGCGACGAGCATCGGACAGGCGCGCTCGTCGGCGTCGGCGAGGACCCAGCCGATCCAGTCGCGCAGCGACTCGGGAATTGCCGCATCCTGTGCCGCAACGGCACCGCACGCGGCAAGCAGCAACGCGCACGCGGACGCGCGAACGAACCGATTCATGTGCCGGACCCCGCTCCAATCACGCCCGCAGCGAGCGTATCAGAGGGTCCAACGCGGCCGCGCCGCGCGCGGGGTTAACGCCGCGCGCCGGTCAGCCGACGAGCAGGCGCCAGAGCTGCGCGAGCGTCGCGAGCACGAAGCCCGCGAGGAAGAACAGGTACGACCAGCGCAGGTAGCGGTACTTGAAATGCGCGAGGTAGTAGCCGAGCGAATACAGATCCTTCGCCATCGTCTCGTAGATCGTCGAGCCCTCGGTCCGCATCTTCTCCGACACCTCGGCGAGGAAGCGCTCGCGCGGCAGCTCGGCGAAGTGCCCGAAGAACAGCAGGTTGAATTGCGGCGGCAACGGCGCGTCGGGCTTGAGGCGCAGCGGCCGGTACTTCGGCAGCACCGCTAGGATCGCGAGCAGCAGCGCGACGAGCGTGAAGACGGTCAGCGTGATCGCGCTGATCCGCAGGTCCTTGTCGTCCATGTTGCCGAACGACAGCGTCAGCACGATCGACGACACCGTGATGATGATGTTCGCCTTGACATCGGCCATCGCCGAAAGCTGCACGTGGTGCTGCTGGGCCGTGCGCAGGATGACGTCGGCGGTATTGCGCTCGGGGACCGTCCTGAACACGGGGCCGGGTTCGTCGCTCATGCGGGTTCGTCACGTGGATTCGACGCCGCATGATAGATAGGTGCGGCATGACCGCCAAGCTCGTCGCGCACGCACGCCTGATCGCGATCCCGTTCCTCGTCGTCGCGCTCACCGCCTGCCAGTCCGCGTTCTTCTCGGTGCTGAACGCCGCGGCGTCGCCGAACGGTCGCGTCGTCGCGTCGACCCATCGCTACGACGAGGCGCGCGAGCTGTCGCTCGACCGGTTCTGCCCGGCCGGCGGCTCCGGCGCGCCGCTCGTCGTGTTCTTCTACGGCGGCAGCTGGGAGAACGGGCGGCGCGAGTGGTATTCGTTCGTCGGCGAGAGCCTCGCTGCGAGCGGCGTCGCGGTCGCGATACCCGACTATCGGCGCCATCCCTCGGGGCGGTTCCCGGATTTCATGCACGACGGCGCGCGCGCGGTCGCCTGGGCGCGCGAGCATGCGCGCGATTGCGGCGCGGATCCGGCGCGCGTGTATCTCGCGGGTCATTCGGCCGGCGCGCAGATCGCGGGGCTGCTCGCGACCGATACGCGCTATCTCGCGGCGGCAGGCATCGCGCCGGGCGAGATCGCCGGGATGATCGGGATCGCCGGACCGTACGATTTCCTGCCGATCACGGACGCGACGCTCAAGACGATCTTCGGGCCCGAGGCCGAGCATCCGCGCTCGCAGCCGATCGCGTTCGTCGACGGCGACGAGCCGCCGTTCCTGCTGCTGCACGGCACCGACGATCGCGTCGTGTGGCTGCGCAACAGCGAACGGCTCGCGGCGAAGCTCGAAGCGGCCGGGGTTCCCGTCGAGCTGCACCGCTACCCCGGCATCGGCCACATCCGGATCCTCGCTGCGATCACGAACGAGGACAGCAGGGCTGCGCCGACGCTCGCCGACATCGTGCGGTACGTCAACCGCGATCGGTGAGGCTGCGGCGAATCCTGTGCCTTTGCGCCTTCACAGGCGTCATCCCGGCGAAAGCCGGGATCCAGCGACTGTCGAGCGCGCGGTGGAAGACACTGGGTCCCGGCTTTCGCCGGGATGACGCCTCCGGGGGCGATGGCCCCTCGAGGTGGCAATGGCGCCGCGAAGAGGCGACGGCGCTGTGCGGTCAGGCGGCAGCCGCCGCGCTCGAAGCACCCGCAGCGGCGTCGGCCTGCTCGAGCGCGACCGCGACGGCATGGATCGTCGCGGCGATCCGTATCGCGCTCTGCACGCCCTGCGCGCCGACGCCGTGCCCCCGCACCGTCTTCTCGTGCGAGTCGATGCACTTGCCGCAACCGTTGATCGCCGACACCGCGAGCGACGCGAGCTCGAACCCGGCCTTGTCGCTGCCGTGCGTCGCGAGCACGTTCATGCGCAGCCCGGTGCGCATCGTTTCGTACTCGCGCTCGGCGACGAGGTGGGTGAAGCGGTAGTAGACGTTCGTCATCGCCATGATCGCGGCGGCCGCGCGCGCGCCGTCGAGCGACCGGTCGTCGAGGGTGCCGCGCGCCCAGTCGACGACCGATTCGGTCAGCGGCGCATGGCGCGAGGCGATCGCGGACGCGACCGCGACCATCGCGAGCTGTTGCGGGGTAAGGCCCGGCGCACCGGTGTCGGTCAACACCGACTCGAGGTTGAGTCGCAGGTCCTTCGCGTAATCGGGAAGGCGGGAACGCAGCTCGGCGAGCGTCATGTCGATCTCCGGTTTCGACCGCGCGGCGCGAACGCACCGCGCGACCGATGAAAGGGACATCCGTGTCGGGAGGATTCTTCCGTAAGGGTGCAGGCGGAAGGGGGGGATTCCGCCTGCGGGGGTACGGACGGAAGGGGGAGCTTCCGCCCGCGGGGCGCGCGCCGGGAGTGTGACGGCGCGCCCGTGCTGCGCGATGCCCCGCGGCACCGCAGGATCGTCAGGCCGCCTTCAACGTCGACTCGCCCTGGTGCCAGTTGCACGGACACAGCTCGTCGGTCTGCAGCGCGTCGAGCACACGCAAGACCTCCTGCGGGTTGCGCCCGACCGACAGGTCGGTGACGTAGACGAAGCGGATGATGCCGTCCGGGTCGACGAGGAACGTCGCGCGCTGCGCGACGCCCTCGTTCCTGTCGAGGATGCCGAGCGCGGAAGTCAGCTCGCGCTTGACGTCGGCGAGCATCGGGAACGGCAGGCTGTTGAGGTCCTTGTGGTCGCGTCGCCAGGCGAGGTGCACGAACTCCGAATCGATGCTGCCGGTGAGGATCTGGCAATCGCGATCGGCGAACTGCTGGTTGACGTCGCCGAAGCCCTTGATCTCGGTCGGGCAGACGAACGTGAAATCCTTCGGATAGAAGAACACGCAGAGCCATTTGCCGGCCCAGGTCTTGTTCGTCACCTCGACGAACGCCTTGTCGAGCTCGTTCGCCACGGTTGCCTTGAGCTTGAACTCGGGGAACTTGTCGCCAACGCTCAGCATGTCTGCACTCCTGGAGGTGGGTTATCGCGGGGGAACCGGCAACGCAACCTGCGGCGCGTTACCGGTCGACGTCGGGCATTCTCGGCGCGCCGGCCCGATTGTTCCAATCAATTGATATGATGGCTGCGATAGCCGCCATGAATGGAAGAGCCGCATGAACCTGCGCGATCTCCGATATCTGGTCGCGCTGGCCGATCACAAGCACTTCGGCCGTGCCGCCGCGGCGAGCTTCGTCAGCCAGCCGACGCTCTCGACGCAGGTTCGCAAGCTCGAGGACGAGCTCGGCGTCGCGCTGGTCGAGCGCTCGCCGCGCAACGTGCTGCTGACCGAAGTCGGGCGCGAGATCAGCGAGCGGGCGCGCGTGATCCTGCGCGACGTCGACGAGGTGCGCGAGCTCGCGCGCCGCACGCGCGATCCCGAATCGGGCAGCGTGCGCCTCGGGATGTTCCCGACACTCGGGCCGTACCTGCTGCCGCACGTCGTCAAGCGCATCCGCGCGCGCTTCCCGCGCCTCGAGCTGCTGCTGGTCGAGGAGAAGACGCCGGTGCTGCTGCAGCAGTTGTCGGAAGGCCGCCTCGACGCGGCGTGTCTTGCACTGCCGATCCACGACGAGCAGCTGCACGCCGAGCCGCTGTTCGAGGAACCGTTCGTGCTCGCGGTGCCGCGCGCGCATCCGCTCGCGAAGCGCGCGTCGCTGAAGCTCGCGGACCTCGAACACCAGAGCCTGCTGCTGCTCGAGGACGGCCATTGCCTGCGCGACCAGGCGCTCGACGTCTGCCAGCTCGCCGGCGCGCTCGAGCGCTCGGGCTTCCGCGCGACGAGCCTCGAGACGCTGCGCCAGATGGTCGCGGCGAACGTCGGCGTCACGCTGCTGCCGATCCTCGCGGTGAGGCCGCCGGTGCCGGCCTCGGCCGATGTCGCGCTCGTGCGTTTCCGCGACCACGCGCCGAGCCGTCGCATCGCGCTCGTGTGGCGCAGGTCGTCGGCGAACGCGCCGTTCCTCGGGAACCTCGCGGCGCTGCTGCGCGAGCTGCCGCGCTCGCTGCTCGACCCGCGCGCCGATTTCCGCGCGCCGACGTAGGCGCGCCTCGCGTTCGGTGAACCGGAGTGCTGCAGCCGCCGGTGCCTGCTCGCTACCATTGCGTCATGGTCCGCGTCCTCGTCGTTGTCTGCGCACTCGCGATCGCGATGTTCCCGGCACCGCGCGCGGCGCTGCAGCCGCCGGGCGTCGTCGTCGCGCGCACACCCAGGCAGGTCGCGACGTCCGCCGCACCGATCCGGCTGCAGTCGTTCACGCTGACGCCGCGCGCGCGCTTCGAGGCCGAGGCCCGTGTCCTGTCGCGCCGCGACTACTCGTACGACGCGGAATCCGGCGTCGCGCCGACCGACCTCGCGCTCGGCTGGGGCCGGATGTCCGATGCGCGCGTGCTCGACGCGATCGAGGTCCGCCAGTCGGCGCGCTGGTACCACTTCAGCTACCGGCGCGCGCCGATCCCGCACGACGAGATCGTGCGCTCGAGCGCGAACATGCACTTCATCCCGGCGACACCGGAGCTTGCGGCGCGGCTCGACAGCGTCCGCCCCGGCGATGTCGTCGTCTTCCGCGGCAAGCTCGTCGATGCACGGCGGCGCGACGGGTGGAACTGGCGCACGTCGCTGCGGCGTGACGACACCGGCGCCGGCTCCTGCGAGATCGTCTACCTCGAGTCGCTCGAACTGCGTTGAGCGCCGCTCAGCGGAAGCTCAGCACCCGCGCGAGCGGGAATCCCGGCGGCAGCCGGAAGCGGCCGTTCAACCCCGGCAGCTCGATCAGCACGGTCGCTGCGACCGGCGTCGCGCCGGCCCGCTGCACGAGCTCGATCGCCGCGGCCATCGTGCCGCCGGTCGCGAGCACGTCGTCGACGACCAGCACGCGCGCGCCGTGCCACATCGAGCCGTCGCGCGCCTCGAGCCGGTCGTTGCCGTATTCGAGCGCGTAGTCGACGCCGACCGTCAGGCCCGGGAGCTTGCCGGGCTTCCGCAACGGCACGAAGCCGCGCCCGATCCTCGCCGCGAGCGCGGCGCCGAAGATGAAGCCGCGCGCCTCGATGCCCGCGACGAGGTCGACCCCGCTCGGTGCGATCGCCGCCGCCATCGCATCGACCGCATGCGCGAACGCGCGCGCGTCGGCGAGCAGCGGCGTGATGTCCCTGAACAGGATGCCGGGCTTCGGGAAGTTCGGGACGTCGTCGATGAAGCGCGTCAGGTCCATGCGCAGGCCGGAAGCAGGTCAGTCACGGAAATTGTCGAACTGCAGCGGCACCTCGAGCTCGGCCGAGCGCAGCAGCGCCATCGCCTGCTGCAGGTCGTCGCGCTTCTTGCCGGTCACGCGCAGCTTCTCGCCCTGGATCTGCGTCTCGACCTTGAGCTTCGCGCCCTTGATTGCCGCGACGATCTTCTTCGCGACCGCCTGCTCGATGCCCTGCCTGATCGTGATCTTCTGCCTCGCGCGCGCGAGGTTGACCTCGGGCTCGCCGGCCTCCATCGCGCGCACGTCGATGCGCCGCGCCGCGAGCCGGCCGCGCAGGATCTCGAGCATCTGCTTGAGCTGGAAATCCGACGGCGCGGTCTGCGTGACGATGTAGCCGTCGAGCACGTACGCGGCGTCGGTGCCGCGGAAATCGAAACGGCTCGACAGCTCGCGGTTGGCCTGGTCGATCGCGTTCGTGAGCTCGTGCGTGTCGACTTCCGAAACGATGTCGAACGAAGGCATGGACGGTCCCGCGGAATCGTGGGGCGCGATGTTAGCGCGGCGATTCAGACCGCGCGCCGCAACGCCTCGCTGCGCGCGGCCATCGCGACGCCGATCGCGGTCCAGTCGGCGTCGACACGATCGAGCCGCGGGAACAGGTCGTGCTCCTCCTCGCGCACGTGGTGCGCGACGCAGGCCTCGAGCGCCCCGATCGCGGTGTCGAACGCGCCGGCGTCGGTGCCCGTAGCGGTCAGCTCCCCGATCCGCGCGCGGATGTCGTCGTGCTCGTGGCGCGCATGCCGCACCTCGGGGTCGAGCGCCGTCGCGCGTTCCACCGCGGGATAGAACAGCTCCTCCTCGACCTGCATGTGGATCTCGAGCGCTTGTGCGATCCGCCGCGCGGTGTCGAGCCGAAGCTCGGGATCGCGGCCCGAGTTCACCGCCCCGAACATCGCCTCGACCGCACGATGCTCGGCGGTCAGGAGCGACACCGCGTGCATCGCCTGGGGATCGAGCGTCGCGACGGATGCGCCGCTGTGCGGCGTCTGCGCGGCGGGACGGCCGGCATTTCCGAGCTCTTCCGGTTTTTCTGGCAGCGGCATTGCACGACTCCTTGCGCTTGTCGACCCGGCGTTGTCGACTCGGTGTGTTCGAACCTGCTTTGCAACGAGCGTGCCGCGGTCGCCGGGCCTGCTACTGGTCGAGGAACGGCAGGATCCGGATCGGGCGTGCCGCAAGCTCGATCTCGCGGTAAAGCGAGAGGTCGGGCTCGCGCATCACGATGACGCGCCCCTCGCGGTCGGGCACGAGCACGCGCTCGCCCGAGCCGCGCAGTGTCACGCCGCCGGTCTCGTCGTCGGCAAAGCGGAACTCGACGCCGCGCACGCGCGAGCGGGCGCGCTGCTGCACGAGCAGCGCGTCGGCCTCGGTGAGCGCGGTTTCGACATCGGCGGTCCGCACGATCGCGCCGCTCGGCTGGTGCAGCTCGACGCTGATCGTCAGCGTCAGCGATCCCTCGGGCTGGTTCGTCTCGACGACGGGATTCTCCGCGAGCAGCGCATCGTCCAGCGGCAGCGCGATCGTGCCGTCGTCGCCGACCGGAACCTCGATGCGTCCGCGCCGCGCGCGGATCGCGATGCCGATCGCGCGCGGCGCGACGCCGTCGCGCTTGCTCTCGATCCGCTGCACCGCGCGGAGCCTCGGGTACGCCGCGACCTCGCCCGCGGCGCCGAGCGCGCGGTGGATCACGGCGTATTCGATCTCGGCGGCGCGCACGACGCGCGCGTCGGCGATCGCGAGCGCGAGCGCGAGCGCGAGCAAGAGGCCTGCACCGATGCGCGGAGTCGACATGGACGAGGGGTCCCGATCGAAGGCTCGCATTATGCCGCGCGGAGGTTATGATCCGCGCGGGCCCGTGTGGACGGGGACGAGGCACGACATGGCGCGCAGCCGCGGCATCGCAGAACCGTCCGCGCGCCCCGCCGACGAACCGGTCGTGCGCGCGCTGCTGCCGCGCCAGCTTTCGGACCCGGAGCTCGTGGTGTTCTCGCACGCGGGCGCGAAGCGCAACGTCGAGCGCGGCGAGCTGATCTTCCGCCGCGGCGAGCTCGGGCGCAGCATGTTCGTGATCGGGGACGGCCAGATCCGCCTCGAGTTCGGCAACGGCCTGTCCGACAAGGTGATCGGCGCGCGCGAATTCTTCGGCGAGCTCGCGCTGTTCATCGGCAACCACGCGCGCGTCGCGAGCGCGGTCGCGGTCGAGCGCTCGACCCTCTACGTCATCGAGCACGCCGCGTTCGAGCGGCTCCTCGGGCGCGAGCCCGGGCTGCTCGCGGCGTTCATGGTGCGCTCGTTCGCGTATCTCGTCGCGAGCGAACAGCAGCTGATCGCGAGCCTCAAGCGCCGCAACGAGGACCTGCTCGTCACGATCGACTCGCTGCGCCAGACGCAATCGCAGCTGTCGGCGGCCGAGCGGCTCGTGCAGACCGACGAGCTGACCGGCCTGTGCAACCGGCGCGGCCTCTACGGCTATCTCGATCGCCTCGCCGAGCAGCGCGTGCCCGGCACGCGGATCGGCCTGCTGCTCGTCGACATCGATCGCTTCAAGCAGATCAACGACAGCCACGGCCACCTGATGGGCGACCAGGTGCTCCGCGCGATCTCGCAGGAAGTGCAGCAGGCGTGCTCGGCGTGCGACCTGCCGTGCCGGCTCGGCGGCGACGAGTTCGCGGTGCTCGCGCAGGTCGGCGACGCGGACGAGCTCGAGCTGCGGGCAGCGCAGCTCGTGCAGGGCGTGCGCTCGCTGCGGTTTCCGGAGCCGTTCCAGGACCTGCGCGTGACCGTCAGCGTCGGCGGCGCGCTCTGCGCGGAGTCCGGCGACTGGTCGGACTGGTACTCGACCGCCGACGTCTCCCTCTACCAGTCCAAGGGGACCGGCGGCGACGGATGGCGCGCCGATCGCTGAGGATGCGCGGCCGGGCGGCGCGAAGGCGGCGTGCGACCCCGAGGCGTCATCCGGCTCGAGCCGGGATCCCGCGCCTCGAGTTCACTGGACCCCGGCTTGCGCCGGGCTGACGCCGTTGTGGGTCAGGGCTGTGGCGCGGCGCGCGACCTTCACCCACAATGTCCCTGATCCGCTGCGGGCGGGACAAGGCCGCACAAGTTGAGCGCTGCGATCGCACCACTGGGTACTCCCGCGGCGCGCCCCGTGCCGGCGCCCGCGCTGCGCACGCTCGTCGTCTGCGACTTGGTCGACTCGACCGCGCTCGTCGAGCGCATCGGCGACGCGCGCGCGCTCGCGCTGTTCCGCCGGCACGACCGCGCCGCGCGCGACCTCATCGCGAAGCGCCGCGGCCAGGAGATCGACAAGACCGACGGCTTTCTGCTGCTGTTCGACCGCCCGATCGAGGCGCTCGCGTTCGCGCTCGAATACCAGCGGCTGTTGCGCGAGCTCAGTCGCGACGAGCAGGTCGCGCTGAAGGCGCGCGTCGGCGTGCACGTCGGCGAAGTCGTCGTGTTCGAGAACGCCGACGACGACGTGTCGCGCGGCGCGAAGCGCGTCGAGGTCGAGGGGCTCGTCAAGCCGGTCGCCGCGCGGCTGATGGGGCTTGCCCTGCCCGGCCAGGTGCTCGTCTCGGGCGTGCTGTTCGGCCTCACCCAGCGCGCCGATCCGGAGCTGCGCGCGGCATTCCCCGGCTTCGTCTGGAAATCGCACGGCCGCTACGCGTTCAAGGGCGTGCCTGCGCCGATGCAGGTCTACGAGATCGGCGAGCGGCCCGGCGCGCCGATGCTGAAGCCGGTGTCGACCGACAAGGCGTGGCGCGCGCGCCCGCTGTGGCTGCGCCCGCGTGCGCTGCTCGCCGAGCTCGCGGTCATCGTATTCGCGAGCGCGGTGGTCCTCTACGTCATGACGCGCACCGAGCCCGCGATCGCGTTCGCCGAGCGCGACTGGGTCGTGCTCGGCCACCTGCGCAACCTCACGAGCGAGCCTGTCTTCGACGGCTCGCTCGAGACGGCGTTGCGGATCAGCCTCGACCAGTCACGCCACGTCAACCTCGTCCCGGAGCTCTCGACACGCCGCACGCTCGCGCGCATGCGCCGCCCCGAGGACGCCGTCGTCGACCGCGAGCTCGGCTCCGAGATCGCGGTGCGCGAAGGCGCCCGCGCGCTGATCCTGCCGACGATCGCCGAGGTCGGCGGGCGGCTGCGCGTCAGCCTCGAGGTCGTCGATCCCGCGACGCAGGCGACGGTCTATGCCGAGACGGCCGACGGCACAGGCCTCGATTCGGCGCTCGAATCGGTCGACACGGTCGCCGAGCGCCTGCGCGCGCGGCTCGGCGAGGCGACCGCCTCGATCGAGCGCGATTCGGCGCCGCTGCCGCAGGTGACGACCGCGAACCTCGATGCGTTGCGTGCGTACGCGCTCGCCGTGCAGCAGCAGGCGCGCAGCCGCTTCGACGAGGCGATCGCGCTCTACCGCCGCGCGCTCGAGCTCGATCCCGAATTCGCGCTCGCCGAAATGGGCCTCGCGCGGATCCACTTCAATGCGGACCAGTTCGCCGAGTCGCGTGTCTACCTCGATCGCGCGCTCGCCCACCGCGCGCGCCTGACGGCGCGCGATCGTGCGTATCTCGACGCGTGGCGGCACAACTTCGGCAACCCCGCCGACGCGATACGGCAGTGGCGGCTGATGTCGCAGATGTACCCCGACTATTTCGGCGCGCACTACAACTACGCGTACCACGCGAGCCGCGCGGACACGCGCTATGCCGAAGCGCTCGAGGCGGCGGTCCGCGCGACCGACGAGCGCAACTCGTTCATCGCGTCGGCGTGGTACCTGCGCGGCGCGCTCGCGCTCGTGCTCGATCGCCACGACGACGCGCGTAGCGCGTTCGAGCATGCGATCGCGAACGGTGTCGGCGGCACCGTGCTGCAGATCGCGCTCGCCCATGCGGCGCGGCGCGACTGGAGCGCGGCCGACCGACACATGTCGACCGCCGACCCGTCGGGCCTCTCCGCCGTCGACGTGTTCGACCGCCGCGGGGAGATCTTGCGCGCGCTCGACCACGGCGACCTCGCCTCGGCCCGCGCTGCTGCGCTTCGAATCGCGCCCGAGGCCGCCGCGATCTCGACGCTGCACGGCGACGTGTTCGAGACGAGCGCGGTTTCGCTCGACGCGCTCGCGCCGAGCGATGCCGGATCGGCGCGCCTCGAAGCGCTGCTCGATCGCCAGCTCGCCGCGCTCGCGCGCCGCGACGGGCCGGGCAGCAGCGATGCCGCGTTCGCGATCGCCTACCTCGGCTATCTCGCGGCGCGCTCCGACCGGCCGATGCTCGCGCGCCGCGCGCTCGCGAGCGCCGCGGCGTCGCCCACCGATTTCGCCTACCCGAACGCCGAGCGCATGCTCGCGATCGTGCGCGCGCAGCTCGCGCTCGCCGATGGCGACGCCGACGCCGCGCACCGACATCTCGCGCCGCAGCTGCGCGGCGAGCCGCTCTACCTCGCGCACCGCGTATCGCTCGAGGCGTGGGCGGCAGCGGGCGACGCGAAGCGCGCGCTCGAGGAAGCGGCGTGGCTCGTGTCGCACCGTGGACGCGCGTACGGCGAGACGGTCGCGCTCGCGGCGCCGGTCACGCTCAACGTCGCCGAGGCGACGCTCGCGCACCTGCGTGCGGCGGAGCTCGCGCTCGCGATCGGCGATCGCGAACGCGCATCGAGCGAGCTCGCCGAGTTCGACCGAGCATGGCCTGCTGCGAAGACCGAGCCCGCGTGGTCGGACCGGCGCGAGTCGCTACGCGCGCGCGTCGCCGGAAGCGGCACCGCGGCGCGCTGATCCGGTCATCATCGATCCGGTGATCGTCGACGGAGCGCGGCGATCGGCGTCTCCTCTCGCGGCGGCTCAACGATCGCGGGCGTCCGGCTCCACCGGCCACGCGCGCGCGAGCGGATCGAATTCCGCGGTCGTCATCGCGTCGGCGCGCCTTCCGAAGCCGCAGACGGCGATGACGCCCTGCTCGAGCGGATCGAGCCCGAATGCAGCCTCGAGCTCGACTTCGTTGATCGCCGCCGTCACGAACGCGCCGATCCCGCGCTCGGCGCACGCGAGGTAAAGCGTCTGCACGATGCAACCCGCTTCGAGCAGGATCACGCGGTACGCCTTCGCGTGGTTGCGGTACTTCCAGAAGCAGCGTTCGAACCGCGCGGCGAGCACGACGAGCACGTCGGCATCGGCCAGGAACGCCTGTCCAGCGACCGCGGTCGTTGCGAGCGCGTCGATCGGCGCCGAGCCCGCTTCGACCGGCTCCAGCGCGTGCGCGACCGGGTGATAGTGGTACAGCCCGGCCGCGAGTCCTTCGATACGCCGCACGATCAGATACGCCTCGACCGGATGCAGCCCACCGCCCGAGGGCGTGTTCTTCTTGAGGAACGCATGCCCGGGCTCGATCTCGACCGATGCGTGCGCGCGCAGCGTCCGATCGACGACGCGCGCGAAGTCGGCGGCCGAGAGCGCACCGCGGGTGGCGAAATTCCGGCAGGTCGCGCGCGCGTGCAGCGTCGCGTCGAGCGCGTCGCGCTCGGGCTCGGCGAGCGCGATGCGATCCGCCGCGACGCCGCGCTCGAGCACGGCGACGGGCGGCGGTCCGAAGCGCTCGATCAGCTCGGCGAGCGATCGGGGCTGCGCGGCGAGATCGGCAGGCGTCCCGACGCCGCGCCAGCGCGAATACGCGTGCGCGACCGCCGAGAGCGGGCGCCAGTGCTGCGCGCGCTGGCGCGCGTCGAGGTCCGCAACGGCGGGATCGACGAACGATTCGCCCTCGCGGGCGACGACGAGCCCGCACGCGACGAGCCGGTCGAGCGCCGCGCGCTCGTCCGCGTCGAATCGCGAAGCCGGCGACCACGCGTGCACTGGCAATCGCCCGAGCCGCACGACGTCGGACTCGTCGAGCTCGTGTTCGCCGCCGAGATGCGGCGCGTACGCGACCCATGTGCGCTCGAACTCGACACCATCCCCGCCGGCGAGCAGCGCCTCGAGCGCGAAGCGCGGACGCTCGCGGGGTTCGACGAAGAGGCCCGCGCAGCGCCGGTAGTCCATCGGCCGAGGCTATGCATTGTCGCGCCGTTCGGCAAATCGCTTAGACTTGAGCCCCGGCACAGGGAAGGGAGACCGCGATGGCAACCACGCCGTACCACGTCGAACCGGAAGTCGTCGACAAGCTGCTGCACGAGCTGTCGACCAACGAAGCGTTCCGCAAGGAGTTCCTCGTCGATTATTTCGGCGCGCTCAAGCGCCTCGGCCACAAGCCGCCGGCCGATCGCCTCGACGGCCCGCTCTGCAAGGACCCGGATCAGCCGCTAGCGCCGATGAGCGAGATCGCCGCCGCGCGCGAGATGCTGCGCACCGAGTACTCGGCGGGGCTCCAGTTCCAGCAGAACCTGCTCGTGTCGCCGGTGGGCCGCAAGCGCGACAGCGCGTTCTGACATCGCGCCCCGCTGCGGCGGCGCTCCCGTTCCAACAGGGGCGTGCTCGAGTCGCGGGTGTGGACTGGCGTGATCTCTGCCGTCATTCCCGCGCACGCGGGAATGACGGGTCGGGGGGTGCAAGCGCCAGGTGACGCGAGCCTGTTCTGCCCCGCTACGCCGGCTTCAGCGCGAACGCCGCCTCGGCGAGCGCCGACGCGTCGCCGAGGAGGAGCTCGCGCACGAAGTCGGCCGCCTCGGCGTGTCGATCGTCGGCGACGTGGACTTCGACGAGGCCGAACACCGGCAACTCGCCGATGCCGCCGGCGAGAAAGTCGCCGAACACGAACGCCGGGATCCCGTGGTGCTCGAGCGCGCCCCTGACGAGGTGCGCGTCGATCGAGTTCTCGGCCTGGTAGACACGGCGCATGCGCGGGGACGCGATCGGACGCCTGCGTGGCGGTAAAGGCCGGGTGGAGCCGTGACCTCCATCACACAACGCGCCGCGCCCCGCTCGCACACTGCGGCCATGGGGCGCCCACAGATGATCTCGATCGACACCGACGGCTTTGATGAAGGACGCATCGCGTCCTGCCTCGAGGCGAACATGATGCGTCTGATGCGCGGCCGGCGGCCGTGGGGCACGATCTGCCCGACCGAGGCCGCGCGCTGGGCCGGGGCCGAGCTCGGGCTCGATTGGCGCGCGCTGCTGCAGCCGGCGCGCGAGCTCGCCGTGGAGCTCGCCGAGCGCGGTGTCATCGAGATGCTGCAGCGTGGCCACACGGTCGATGCGCGCCACGTGCAAGGGCCGGTGCGCGTTCGCCTCAGGACCCGCTGACGCTCTTCTCCCCTCTCCCCCCGGGAGAGGGGCCGGGGGGTGAAGGTCCGGGGGAAAATCCGATCGTCCGGTAAACTCGCGGTTTTTCCGCGCGCAAGCTGCGCGCCGCGAGTGCCGATGAGCGTTCCTGCCCCGACCCCGAACCACTTCATCCGCCAGATCGTCATCGACGATCGCGCCGCCGGGAAGCACGGCAGCCGCGTCGTCACGCGCTTTCCGCCCGAGCCGAACGGCTACCTCCACATCGGGCACGCGAAGAGCATCTGCCTCAACTTCGGGCTCGCGGCCGAGTTCGGCGGAGCCTGCCATTTGCGCTTCGACGACACGAATCCGTCGCGCGAGGAAGTCGAGTTCGTCGAGGCGATCAAGGCCGATGTGCGCTGGCTCGGTTTCGAGTGGGACGCGCTGCGGCACGCATCGGATTATTTCGAGGTGCTCTATCGCTCGGCGCTCAAGCTCGTCCGCGACGGCAGGGCGTTCGTCTGCGACCTCTCGGCCGACGAGGTGCGCGAGTATCGCGGCACATTGACCGAGCCCGGGCGCAACTCCCCGTATCGCAACAGGTCCGCCGCCGAGAACCTCGACCTGTTCGAGCGGATGCGTGCCGGCGAGTTTCCCGACGGCTCGCGCACGCTGCGCGCGAAGATCGACATGACGTCGGGCAACATCAACCTGCGCGACCCCGCGATCTACCGCATCCGCAAGGTGCCGCACCAGAACACCGGCGACGCGTGGCCGATCTACCCGATGTACGACTTCGCGCATGCGCTGTCCGACGCGGTCGAGGGCATCACGCATTCGCTCTGCACGCTCGAGTTCGAGGACCACCGGCCGCTCTACGACTGGTTCCTCGACGAGGTCGACCTGCCTTCCGATCCGTCCCTGACGCAGCCGCTGCGCGACTCGGGTGTTGCGGTCGAGGTCAGCCGCCCGCAGCAGATCGAATTCGCGCGCGGCAAGCTCGAGTACGTGCTGACGAGCAAGCGCAAGCTGCTGCAGCTCGTGCAGGAACGCCTCGTCGACGGCTGGGACGATCCGCGCATGCCGACGATCGCGGGCGTGCGCCGGCGCGGCTTCACGCCGGCGGCGATCCGCAGCTTCTGGGAGCGCGCCGGCGTCACGAAGCAGTACAGCGTCATCGATTTCGCGGTGCTCGAGGGACACGTGCGCGACGATCTCGACGCGAATGCGCCGCGCCGCATGGCCGTCGTCGACCCGGTGCGGCTCGTGCTGACGAACCTCCCCGAAGGTCACGCCGAAACGCTGACGTTTTCGAATCATCCGAAGAACGAGACGCTCGGCACGCGCGGCGTGCCGTTCTCGCGCGAGCTCATGATCGAGCGCGACGATTTCCACGAGGTGCCGCCGAAAGGCTTCCACCGCCTCGTACCGGGCGGCGAAGTGCGGCTGCGCGGCGTCGGCATCGTGCGTTGCGACGAGGTCGTCAAGGATGTGGACGGCCGGATCGTCGAGTTGCGAGGAACGCTCGACCCGACCACTCGCGCCGGAATGCCCGGCGCCGACCGCAAGGTCAAGGGCACGATCCATTGGGTTTCGGCGCGCGATGCGATCGAGGTCGAGGCGCGGCTCTACGACCGGTTGTTCGTCGCGGCCGATCCCGAAGCCGGCGGCGATTTCGAGGCAAACCTCAGCCCCGCATCGAAGCGCGTCGTGCGCGCGCTCGTCGAGCCGTCGCTACGCGCGGTCGAACCGGAGTCGCGCTGGCAGTTCGAGCGGCTCGGCTATTTCGTCGCCGATCGGCACGACCATTCGGCCGCGCGCCCGGTGTTCAACCGCATCGTGACCCTGCGCGATTCGTGGACCGCCCCCGCGAAATAGCGGCAATCCCCTGTAGGAGGGGCCTCAGCCCCGACGCTCTCCAGTAAAAAGCGCACGCGCTCGCATCTCGCTGAACGGCCCCATCAGCCGCGCGAAGCGCCGCGGCGCCAAGGTCGCGTGCGTTCATCGCCGCGAGCGTAGTCTGGCAACCGATCCCTGCGGGAGGCACCGCATGAAATATCCATCGCTATTTTTCGCCGCGCTGTTCGTGCTCGGCTGCTCCGCAAATTCGCCGTCCCCCGACGCGGGCGATACACCAGCCGGCGCGATGCCCGTCTCCGAAACGCGTGCGGACACGCTCCTCGCGGATGCGAACCGTCGTGCCCCGGTGGAGGCTCGCGCACCTGCATCTGCCAAAGCCGAGGTCGACACCCGGTGCTCCCGCGACTCCGACTGCGCCGTCAAGAACGTCGGCAACTGTTGCGGCTATTTTCCCGCGTGCGTCAACAAGGACAGCCCGACGTTTCCCGAGCAGGTCAAGCTGCAGTGCGAGAAGGAAGGCACGATGGGCATCTGCGGCTTCCGCGAGATTGCCGGGTGCATGTGCGTCGAGGGACGCTGCGCCGCGAGCGACGGAGTCCAGTAACGCGTCGACCGCGCGTCGACGCACGTCGAGCCGTGGAACGCGCCGCTGCGGTAAATTGGCGGGATGCTTTACGCCCAGCTGCACCTCACCCTGCCCCCCTGGGTCCACCAGGCGATCGACCCGACGGCGTTGTTCGCCGGCGATGAGGCGAAGCTCGCCCTCGCGATCGAGCTGTCGCGGCTCAACGTCGATCGGCGCACCGGCGGGCCGTTCGGCGCGGCGGTGTTCAACACCGAGGGCAGGCTCGTCAGCGTCGGCGTCAATCGCGTGGTGCCGCAGAACTGCTCGCTCGCGCACGCCGAGACCATGGCGTACATGCTCGCGCAGCAGCGCCTGCAGCGCTCGCGCCTCAACGAGGACGGCTACCGCTACACGCTCGCGACGAGCGCGCAGCCGTGCTGCCAGTGCTACGGCGCGACGTTCTGGGCCGGCATCGACGAGCTCCTGATCGGCGCGAGCGCCGACGACGTGCACGAGCTGACCGAGTTCGACGAGGGCCCGCTGCCGGCGGACTGGGTCGGCGAGCTCGAGCGCCGCGGTATCGCCGTGCGGCGCGACATCCTGCGCGAGCAGGCGCGTGCGGTGCTGGCGATGTATCGCGATACGGGTGGCGCGGCGTACTGATTCGCGCGGATTCGCGTTCGCCAGCCCACTCACGGCTGCGTCAGGATTGTGAGTTCAACTCGGTCCCTTGGCGATCCGGCCGACGATGCGGTCGAGCTCCGTCAGGAGATCGGAGCGGTCGAGAGCCTGTTCGAAGATCACAAGCAGATCCCGCACTTCGGCCAAGTCGACACCGCGCCTGCGGCGCAATACCGACTCGACGTCCTCCAGATCCCGTGGCCGTCCCGCGAGCATCTTCGAAGCGACCAGGTCTTCCGGGGATATGACCGGGACGTTCGTCCCGTCGAGATCGATCAGGTGTGCCCGCGCGAGAAACTCCTCCTCGATCCCCGCGCCGGCGAGCACTAGATCGACCGGAATCGCCGTGGGTCGGTGAACGAGCAGCAGGACGCGGGTTCGCGCGGCGAATTCGAGCGGCTCTTCGATTCGGGGATGAAAGCGCTCCATTTCGAGACGATGAAGCAGCCGCTCACGCTCGTGCTCGGGGATCGCGACCGAAGCATCCACATCGAGTGTCGCGCGGGTCGAGCCGTAGATCACCGCGGCTTGCGCGCCGATCAGGCACCAGCGCACGCCTTCCAGCGCGCGGCCAAGGTCAGCGACGAGACTGCTGACGCCGCTCGGCGATGGCATCGAAGCTGCGAACGTGTGCGAGGTGGTGGGCGAGATCGTCCGCGCGAGACGCCGACGACCCGCGACGCTCGCGGATGAATCGTGCGACAGCGTCGTTGATGGCAAGCAGCTGCGACGCGGTCGCGCGACGAAAACGCTCGTCGTCGGCAGCCTCGCTGGCGCGGGCGACCGCTTGCCACGGGCGCCCCGCGAATTCACGGATGGAATCGAGCAGGGATGCGGACACCGTTTCATTCTAGCAGTCATGCGTTCCCACCGAGCCCGTCGCCGAGACGGAAATCCGGTCTCTTTGCGGCCATGACGTCGCACTGCGACACGGTACGATCGGCGATGCCCCCGATGCCTCATCGAACGTTGAGTTATTGCCGCACCGGATTCGAACCCGAGTGCGCGCAGGAGCTCCAGGCACACGCCTCCGATGCAGGCGTCGCGGGCTTTGCGCGCACCGCGAGGGAAAGCGGCTACGTCCGCTTCGAAACAGACGTCGTGTTCGCACCGCCGACCTCGGCGTTGATTTTTTCCCGCCAATCCCTGGTCGAGATTGCGCAATTCTCCGCGCTCGATCCTCGCGACCGGCTCGGTCCGGTTCTGGCCGCCCTTCCACCGGGCGCCTGGAGCGATGCCTGGGTCGAGTTGCCCGACACTTCGGGATCGGAGCCACTGACGCCACTGGCGCGGGCATTGGAGGCCGCGCTGGTGGGCGCCTTGCGCAAGCGCGCATTGCTCGATCCGTCGAGCAAGCGCCGCTTGCACCTCTACCTGCTTTCTGCCACGGACCTGCTCGTAGCGCAGGCTGACGTGGCGACGACATCGCCGTGGCGCAGCGGCATCCCGCGGCTGAGGTTCCCGCGCGAAGCACCGAGCCGGTCGACCCTGAAACTCGAGGAGGCTTTCCTGGTCCTGCTCAGCGACGCCGAACGCGAAGCCTGGCTCGCGCCGGGAATGACCGCGGTCGACCTCGGCGCGTCTCCCGGCGGCTGGACGTACCAGCTCGTGCGCCGCTCGATTCGCGTGACGGCAGTCGACAACGGCCCGATGGACGAGCGCCTGATGCAATCGGGACTGGTCGAGCACCGACGCGAGGACGGCTTCCGGTTCCGGCCGAAGAAGCCGGTGGACTGGCTCGTGTGCGACATGGTCGAGCAGCCGATTCGGGTTGCCGGGCTTGTCGCGGGCTGGCTGCGTGACGGCGTGTGCCGATATGCGATGTTCAACCTCAAACTGCCCATGAAAAAGCGCTTCCTCGAGGTGCAGCGTTGCCTCGAAACGCTAGGTGAGGGCGCGCAGGAGCCGCTCGATGCTCGTGCAAAGCAGCTCTACCACGATCGCGAGGAGATCACGGTGTTCGTCAGGCGGCACTGAGAATCCGCCGGCGCATCGGCGTGATCGAGGGGCGGCAGCCGACGGCCCCGGTCGACGTGGAGGACGGGCGCGTCGCACCGCGTCGATGCCGCGCGGGCGCAAGATCCCACGCGCCTCCAGTGGAAATCGCGAGCGGGCTCGACCATTAGCGGGGGCCGGCCATCGGACAACCGTTTGTAAACGCCTGTTGAAGCTAGAAATGCTGCTTGCGAAATTGCGGCACGAAATCGCGATGCCTGCCGCGGCGCGACATGTTCGCGACTCTCAAGGCTGATAGTCTCCGCGGGGCGCAGTCATTCGCTTTCCTGGGGATACCAAATGTCAGTCCGTATCAACCGACTCGCCGCGGTCTGCGCGGCGATCACTGCTTTTTCTGCTTGGAACAATGCCGCTGCGTTCACGGCCGGCAACCTGGTCGTGTTTCGGGCCGGCAACGGCGGATCCGCGTTGACGAGCGCCGCGACGCCGTTGTTCATCGACGAATACACGACCGCAGGCACGCTCGTTTCAACTGTCGCGCTGCCGACGGTGGGGTCCGGCTCGAATCGCCGCTGCACTGGCGCCGGCAGCTCGACGGCCGAGGGCCTCATCAGCCGGAGCGACGATGGGCGGTACCTGGTCGGCGGATGCTATGACGCTGGGGTGGGGACGCTCGCAGTCTCAGGCACCACAGGCGTAGCAGTGAATCGTGTGGCGTTCCGCATCGACGCAGCGGGCATCGTGGATACGACCACGGCAACCCAGGATTTCAGCGCGGGCAACATCCGCTCTGCCGCAAGCACGAACGGGACTGATCTTTGGCTCGCCGGGAGCAACAGCGGCGTACGCTACGCGACGCTCGGCGCCTCGACGAGTACATCGATTGCCACCACGGCACCGGGCCCAACGACGCTCACGAACCTTCGCCAGCTGGCGGTGTTCGGTGGCCAGCTTTATGTTTCGACGCAGTCGGGTACGGCGGTGCGCGTCGGTACCGTCGGCATCGGCACACCAACCTCGGGGCCCCAGACGATCGCGCCCCTCCCGGGCGTTCCGACGTCGGGCGGCAATCCATTTCAGTACGTACTTCTCGATCGCGACGCGACTGTCGCGGGAGTCGACACGCTGTACGTCGCCGACGAGACGGCGGCGACCGGCGGCGTGCTCAAGTACTCCTTCGACGGAGCGAACTGGACCGCGCGCGGCAACATCGCGTCGTCGACGCTCCGTGGCCTTACCGGATCGGTGGTTGGCGGAAATGCCGTGCTCTTCGGCACGACTACGGCCACTTCGGCGAACCAAATCGTCACCCTGACCGATACGGCGGCGTTCAACGCACCCATCTCGGGCACTCCCGTGTCCATCGCCACAGCGGGCTCGGACACCGCGTTTCGTAGCATCGTATTCGCACCGATCGCGCCTCCGCCCGCCGACTCCGCGCCCACCGTCACGGCCACCGTGCCCGGCAACGGCGCCATCAATGTCGACACGAGCAGCGACCTCCAGGTCACCTTCAGCGAGCCGGTGGTCGCCAATGCGACGTCCTTCACGATCGCCTGCGCGGTGACGGGCGCCCACAACGTCACCGTCACCGGCGGACCGACCGTGTTCGATCTGCGCTTGACGACGCCGCTCGGCAGCGATGAGCTGTGCGACGTGACCGTCGTCGCTGCCAACGTGACGGACGTCGACACCAATGATCCGCCCAATGCGATGGCGGGCAATTTTCCGTTCAGCTTCCGGACCGAAACGGTCCCGACGATGACGATCGCGGACAACTCGATCGTCGAAGGCAACGGCGGTACTTCGGTGCTGAACTTCGTCGTCACCACGACGGGCACGGCGACCCAGGACATTACTTTCCTCGCGAGCACCCAGGACATCACCGCGAGCGAAGTCGACGACTACGACGGCATCACGAACGTCCCGTTCACGATTCCGGCAGCGAGTGTGCCGGGAGCGATCAACATTCCGATCACGATCAACGGGGACACGGCCGTCGAAGGCGACGAGACCTTCCAGGTCTTCCTGACGCAGGTCACGAACGCGCAGATCACCGATCTCAATGCGAACGGCACGATCACGAACGATGACGTCGCTGCCACTCCGACCGTCACGATCACCAGCCCGAGCATCATCGAGGGCAACGCCGGGCCGAGCCAGCTCGTGTTCGACGTGGCGGTACAGCCGACCTCGGGCACGGACATCACGTTCTCCGTCAATACGGTCGACGGAATTGCGACGGATGCGGACAACGACTACGAGCCGATCGCGGCCGGCACCGGCACGATCGCTGCGAACGCACCGTCGACGACTGTTTCGGTGCCGATCAACGGCGACACGACCTTCGAGCCGAATGAAACGTTCGTGGTGCGCCTCGGCAACATCAGCGCGAACGCCGTGTTCCCCGGCGGTGCAGCCACGCTCGACGGTACCGGGACGATCACCAACGACGACGCAGCGCCGATCAACGTCAGCATCAACGACCCGTCGGTCACGGAAGGCGATTCCGGCACGTCGACGCTTGCGTTCGTCGTAACGCTCTCGGCGCCGGCACCATCAGGCGGGGTCAGCTTCGACATCGCGACCGCGCCCGGCACGGCCACGACCGGAACCGACTACGTTGCGCAGACGCTGACCACGCAGACGATCGCGCAGGGCGAGACTTTGTACGCGTTCAACGTCACGGTCAACGGCGATATCGAGAGCGAGGCCGCCGAAACGGTACTGGGCAACGTGTCCAACGTGAGCGGCCACTCCGGCGGGACGGTAGATACGCAAGGTACCGGCACGATCAACGACAACGACGTTGCGGCGGCTATCGCCGAGATCCAGGGCGACGGCATCGCGTCGCCTCTCAACGGTGCGACGCGCACCACTACGGGCGTGGTGACGGCGGTCGTGTCGAACGGCTTCATCATGCAGAGCGAAACACCGGACGCCGACGTGGATACGTCCGAGGGCCTGTTCGTCTTCACCGGCGGCGCACCGCAAGTGACTGGCGGCGGCGCGCTGGCCGCGGGCGACCGCATCACGATCAAGGGCCGCATCATCGAGTTCGGCACGGCGGGTACGAATACGGTCACCGAAATCACGAACTCGAGCCCGACGCCGGTCATCGTGCGCTCGGCCCAGGGCGTGGCGCTGCCGACGGCCGTCGCGCTCGACGCCGTCGTGCCTTCGCCCGACCTCGATGCCGGCGTGCCCTGCAACGTCACCGGCGCGACCGGTTCGCAGCGGTACCAGGCCAATTTCGAATGCTTCGAGCATATGCGCGTCAGCGTCGCGGACGGCGTCGTCTCCGCTCCGAACCAAACCTTCGGCAGCGATCCGCAAGCCGAGATGTGGATGGCCGCCAGCGGGCCGCGACCTGCTCGCGAGACCGGCATCCGCTTCGACATCTACTCCGAACCAGGCCTCCCGGCCGGCCTTCCGCGCTGGGACGGCAATCCGCAGATCTTCGAGCTGGACGCCGACCGGCTCAGCGCGACGATCCCGAACGTCATCGTTCCGGGCAGCCGCTTCAGCGTCCCGAGCGGCATCCTGTCGGCCGAGTTCGGCGATTACGAGTTGTGGCCGGACACGCTGACGGTCACGGCAGCGGCCGCGGCGCTGCCCCGTCCGGTGTTGGCGGCGACAGCGACGCAGGTCGCCATAGGGTCGATCAACGTCGAGAACTTCTTCGACACGATTCAGATCGCGAGCGACGGCACGGACGACGACATCACGCCGGCGGAATTCGCCGACAAGATGGACGAGTTCGTGGCCTACGTCTGCGACGTCATGCGCGCTCCCCACGTCGTCGGCCTTGTCGAAGTCGAGAACATGACCGTGCTCGACGCGATGGCGGCGGCGCTCAACGCCCGCGCGAACTGCCTGCCGAGCGGCGTCACGTACCGGTCGCGCTTCGGTGCGGCTGGGAACGGCCTTGTCGACGGCAACGATCCGCGCTACATCGACGTCGCTTTCATCGCGCGCTCCGACGTCAATGTCACTGCGATCACGCAGCTCGACGACGCACAGACGACCACGCAGTGCAGCGGCACCCCGCCCTGCGTGCTGCACGACCGTCCGCCGCTGCTGCTCGAGGGTACGTCGACGGCCGCGGGCGAGCCGCCCGTGGACTTCGCCGTCATGGTCAACCACCTGCGTTCGCTCAATGGCATCGACGACCAGTCCGACTTGACCGACGCGAACCGAATCCGCCGGAAGCGCCTCGATCAGGCGGTCAACGTCGCGCAGGAGGTCGTCACGTTCCAGGCGGCGAATCCCGGCGTCCCGCTGGTGCTGATCGGCGACTACAACGCATTCGAGTTCACGGACGGCTACGCGGACGTGATGGGCGCGATCACTGGTACAGCGAACACGGCGACGGACGCGCTGCCTCGCGACAGCCAGTACGAGATACAGGATCTCTATCCGGCGATCGTCGGGAATGTCGTGTCGCCGCCGATGACGAACCTGTCAGCTCTGGTCAATGCGCAAGACCGCTACTCCTACCTGTTCGACGGATACGTCCAGGTGCTCGACCACGCGCTCGTCAACGCCGCCGCGCTTTCGCGCACATCCGGATTCGGTTACACGCGCGGCAACGCCGACGCACCGGAAGCGTTCGACGCCGATCCCGGTCCTGCGGTGGCCCGCGACTTCCGCCTGACGGATCACGATGGGTTCGTCGTGCTGCTCGAAGTGGGCGGTACGCCCGACATCAGCGACCTTGCCAATCAGTTCACCAGCGAGGACGTCGCCACCGCGCCGATACCATTCACCGTGACTGACGTCGAGACTGACCCGGCGGACCTGGTCGTGACGGCAAGCTCGTCGAACCAGGGCGTCGTCGCGGCCTCGGGCATCGCACTCGGCGGTAGCGGCAGTGACCGGACGATCCAGTTGACGCCTGTCGCGAATGCGTCGGGCACGACGACGATCACGCTAACCGTCACCGATGGGGACGGCAACACGGCAAGCGACACCTTTGTGCTGACCGTGAGTCCGGTCAACGACGGCCCGACGATCTCCGCGGTCGCCGACCGCACGATCGACGAGGACACCACGACCGGCGCGATCCCGTTCACGATCTCGGACGCCGACCATCCGCTGACCTGCAACGACGTCCAGTTCAGCTCGAGCAACGACCTCGTCGCGCCCGAAGCGAACATCGTCATCGGCGGCGGCACCGGCACGAGCTGCACCGTGACGGTCACGCCACTGCCGAATGCGACCGGCAGCACCGTGATCGAGCTCAGCATCTCCGACGGCGCGGGTGGATTCGCGGCCGAGGCGTTCACGCTGACGGTCGATTCGGGCGCGGGCGGCAACGACGCGCCGACGATCACGGGCCCCGGCAACCAGACGCTCGCGCTCAACGGCACGACCGGCCCGCTGCCGGTCACGATCGGCGACGTCGTCGAACACGAACTTCGTGCCGAACGCGAACGTCGTGCTCGGTGGCAGCGGCGCGAACCGCACCGTCACCGTCACCCCCGCAGCAGGTCGCTCGGGTACGACGACGATCACGCTGTCGGTCACCGACGGTGACGGCGGCAGCGCGGTCACGACGTTCACGGTGACGGTTGCCGGCGACCTGATCTTCTCGAACGGCTTCGAAGACTGAGGCCCGGGCTGATCCGCTAGTCTTACGGCCCGCTTCGGCGGGCCGTTTTCTTTTGGGCCGCGCGGATTCGACCCGGCGGGAGGGTGCGAACGATGGGCAAGACGAGTGGCCCGCCCGAGGAAGAGCGCCGCGCACGCGAAGGGCGCGGCGCGGACGACGAGCGCGACGAACGCGATGGCCACGGCGATCTCGGCGTGCGCGGGCGCGCTCGCGATGCGCTCGAGCGACTCGAAGGCGTGATCGAGGCCGACGTCGCCGAGGCACGCGCCGTCGCACCGCTCGTCGAGGATGCCGAGGCCGTCTCGCGCTCGTTGCGCGATCGCGCGATGCGCTGGCTGCCGGTCGCGGGAATCGCTCTGCTCGCGGCGATCGTCGTCGGCAGCGGCGCCTACGAGCAGCTCACGCTCGCGAACCTCTCCGAACACCATGGGCGGCTGCTGGCGTGGGTCAGCGCGCGTCCCGTGCTCGCCGCGCTCGCGTTGGTCGCGAGCATCGCGACGATCCTCTCGACCGGCCTGCCGGGCGGCGTCGTGTTCACCGTCGCGGCGGGGCTGTTCTTCGGAACCGTCATCGGCGGGCTGCTCGCCGCGGTCGGCGACGTCATCGGCGGGACGATCCTCTACTTCGCGGCGCGGCAGTTCTTCGCGAGCGGGTCGAAGCCGCCCGCGATGGTCGATCGGATCCGCGCGGGCTTCGCGCGCAACCCGGTCAGCTTCGCGTTCTTCATCCGGCTCGTGCCGGTGTTTCCGTTCGGCGCGATCAGCGTCGCGCTCGCCTGGCTCGGCTGCCGCTTCCCGCTGTTCCTGGTCGCGACGACGCTCGGCGTGCTCCCGAGCTGCTTCGTCTACGCAGCGCTCGGCGCGGGGCTTTCGACCTCGATCACCGAGCGGCGCGACCTCGAGCTCTCGTTGTTCGCCGAGCCGCGCTTCGCGATCCCGCTGCTCGCGCTCGCGGTGCTCGCGCTGATTCCCGTCATGCTCGGTTTCAGGCGCGGCAAGCCTGCCGCGTGAGTCCCGCACGGCGTCCGTAGCGACGTCACGACAGCCGACGCGACAGTGCCGGCACCCGCCCGGCGAATCCACTCGCCTGCAGCGCGAACTCGCGCCTCAGCGGCGCGATGCTCGCCGCGAGCGAAAGTCCCGTGCCGCGCAGCCACGCGATCCCCGGCGACTGCGAACGGAACAGTCGGTCGAGCAGCTCGAACGCGCGCGCTGCGAGCGCGTTGTCCGCTCGGCGCCAGCGCTCGTAGCGCGCGAGCGTCGCGGGTGCGCCGAGCTCGTCGCGGCCGGCGTCGGCGAGCACCTCGCAAAGCGCGGCGACGTCGAGCAGGCCGAGGTTGAGCCCCTGCCCCGCCAGTGGCAGCACGACGTGCGCGGCATCGCCGACGAGCACGACGCGCTCGGCCGCGTAGCGCGGCGCGAGCATCGGCGCGAGCGGAAACGCCGCGCGCGCGGAGCACGCAACGATTGCACCGAGCCGATGCTCGAACGCGGCGCCGACGCAAGTCCTGAACGCGTCGTCGTCGAGCCCGAGCAGCTCGTCGGCGCGCGCATCGGCGAGCGACCACACGATGCTGCATTCGCCGTTCGACAGCGGCAGGAACGCGAGCGGTCCGTCGCTCGTGAATCGCTGCCATGCCGTCGATTCGTGCGGCCGTTCGGTCCGCAGGTTCGCGACGAGCGCGCGCATGCCGCTTCCAACGGCATCGACTGGTGGGTCGAGCCCCGACAACGCGCGCAAGGTCGACCGCGCGCCGTCGGCGGCGACCGCGAGTTGCGCGGCAAGCCGCGTTCCGTCGGCGAGCGCGAGCCGCGCGCGGCCGCGGTCCACGTCGACCGA